>CAYZKZ010000053.1:0-20107 GCA_964479325.1 uncultured Muribaculaceae bacterium | reverse complement strand
ATCGCAGCTCGAGATCGACTACAAGGGCGGTGTTGACAATATGTTCTACGACGACCCGTCACTCAGCCGCGCAGTGATCACAAGGGCAAAATAACATCACCGACGAAAAGGAAAAAGATTGAAGCACACGAATTCAATGAGAATTAGTTGGTAAGTCTTATAGCAGAGATTCAAAACGGAGATTAGAGGCGCGATTGCTTCAAACTCCGTTTTGGATTATCAAATTGAATGTCAGTGATAGATAAAGATAATTTGACTTGATAACAATATCTAAAACTAAAGGATCAACTCTCGGGAGAAAACCTTCCGAGACAAACTGAAAGAACAAAGATGAAGAAAGAAGTAAAGAGCGGAAAGCATTATCTCTCACCAGACACCCGGCTGGTGAGGGTCGCCGTAGAGTGCTCGGTTTGCGCTGCAAGCGACGTGAAGAAAATTGAATCAGACAAGCCTAACGTCGAGGTGGACGAATGGGACGAAATTGGAAATGAAATTTCATTTGATTAAGAGAAAGATGAAAAGGACTATTTTAGCAATAACGCTGGCGTTCTCTGCGCTCTTCGGATTTACAGCCTGTGAAAAAGAAAGTAACAACAAGGAAGTGATCGAGGGACTGCCTGTCAGCTCGATCAAATTAAAGATGTCCGCGCCGAGCGACGACAACATCGTGGTCACCAGGGCCAGTTCTGAAGTCGAGACAAGTGTTCAGAATATGGCGCTGTTGTTCTACAAGGCCGGGTCAAACGACAAGCCGATCGTCATCTACGTCGATAAGAACGGTATGGGAACCCCGACGAAAATAACGACTGGCACTTCAACGGAAAGCACCAACTATCAGTACACCGTGAACCTCGATGTCGAAGGCAAAGGCATCACCACCGGCAACTGGTACCTTTATGCGATCGCTAACTACGACAAATCATTCTGTAAGGTTGATATGTCAAAGATAGCAGAGCTGACTCGAACTGAACTTCTTAACTACTGTGTCCTGAAGGCGGACAGAGAAATAGACATCGTTGAAAACGGCATATTAATGACAGGAAACTACTGCGAAAGCGGTACTTTCGGCGACGATGGCTCTTTGACGCTTGAATATGACAATAAAGAAGAGGAATCCTGTCTTCTGAACGGTGTGATACATCTCAGAAGAATCGTGGCTAAAGTCACGTTCAAATTTAAGTCTGGAAAAGAAAGCGTGACTTTCACTCCAGAGACTTACAGCATACACGAGTATTCAAGATCCTCAACCTTAATGGAAAGGGCGCAATGGACAAACGGCACAGATGGTGTTACCAGCGCTTTAGGCTATATGGGGAGCAAGGAGGGCGAGGCTTTCCATTCACATTCAGAGGGTGAGAATCTTGCTGTTTCCAACAATACGATTGAATTCTATATGCCGGAGAATGTCCAGAAAGCGGAATCCTCTCCGGAGTCAGGATGGGCGTATAACAGCCGCGAAAAAAGACGTGACCGCGACTATTCCACATTTGAATACGCCCCGCAACACGGAACGTACATTGTCGTAAAAGGACAATATAAAGACGCTTCATACTCTGGAGATGTGACATACACAATTCATCTCGGAGATTTCTCAAAAGGAGGAGATTCTTATGGGAATTTCACAACAAGGAGAAACTACCACTACACCTACAACATTACTGTAAACGGTGTAAATAAGATAGTGGCGGAAGCGGAACAGAAAGATCTGAGCGAAGAAGGTGGTTACCAGCACGGAGCGGAAGGAAACATCATCGGTTACAATTCAGAATCATTCAATATTAGGCTTGACGCTCACTATGAGAATGTCTTGCTGAAAATCAAAATCCCGGAGACAGGCGCGCTTGACAGTTACGCCGTTATGCTCAACACACCTTATAGCAATAATGAGATTGTTGAGATGAATGATGTGGCTGGCGGCAAAGATATTTCGAACATAGACTATAACTGGATTAGATTTGACAAGCCTGAAAGCACTACAAGATTCAAAAGTGTGACTGACGGAACCAGCATCACAAGCCGCACCGTTGACATTTTCGGCCTGCTTGAGGAGATCAGGGCCGCCGGTACACTTGCTAACGGCAATTATGATCATTATATTGTGTCAGGTGGCTACATCTACACAGCCGCCTACGTTAATGAGTACTACTATGAGGATAAGATTGCGACAGCTTCAAACACAAGCGAGGAACTCAAAAAATTCATTAACGCAGACGACCGTTCCATTACCATAGCATTTAAGGGTATAAATGTCAGTGAAGACAAACATAGCACATTCACCGGCAATGTGGTGTTCTCTATTCAGCAGCGGTCGATAAAGACATTCTTTAACATCGGTGTCGATAATCCTTACGGTGTGGAACAGGTGGAAGAAACCGCAAGCACGACAACATTCGGTACATCGACCGGAGGCACGGAGAGGCTCAACGGCTATAATAACATAAAAAGCGCCATTAGCAACACAAATTGGTCGAACTACATAAATGCGGCCACATTAGGCTACACTTCCACACAGACAGAGATCCCATCTTCCGCTTTGACAACAACGGGAAAATACGCTATCTACCAGTGCCTCAGCAGAAACAGGGACGAGAATGGCGATGGAGTGATTGATGACAGTGAGATAAAGTGGTATCTGCCGGCGGTGGATCAGTGTACGGCATTCTGGTTCGGAATGAACTCTCTTCCGGAGTCTGCCAGAATAGAAATGCAGACAGACAAAGGAAGTCAGAACAATTATTGGAACAGTACAAGAAGTGTGAATGTTTGGTGGGCTGACGAAGGATCCGCCTACGGAGCCTATCAAAGTTATAGTGGCACTCCAAAAGTACGCTGCGTAAGATCCTTAAAAGACGTAAGTGGTACAGTAACGGAAGTGTCCTCCTACAATGAGGACACAAGAGTCGTGTCAATTAGCGGCCTTGATGATCGCAGTATAAGGACAAGCGACATCACAGGCGAATATGCGGAACATTTCAGAGGGGAAAACACTGACAGACTTCCTTCGGCGTTTAAGATAGCGTCAAGCGACTTGACCGCAACCCTGAGCGACAACTCGACTAAAAGCGCATTCGACACAACGGATGTCAAAAACGGGGAATGGTGTCAGGAATATTACTCTGAGGAAACCGACAAGTCAGACCTTGGAAAATGGCGTATTCCGAACGAAAAGGAGTTGACTTTGATGTTCAAACATACAAGCCTGACAGAAAAAACTGCGGCAAGAAGTAAATATAACAGACCTGGACTGAAAGTTAATATGGTTTATTATATAAACGGAACGAACATAACAACTGATTATCAATCAACGTCCAAGTATAATGACTTCGTGATCCGCTGCGTCCGTGACGCGACCCCGGACTCCTCAGGCTCTGACGAGACTGACAAAGGGTCGAACACCTTTGAAAGCGGAGGAAACGTGATAAAATAAAAAATATTCATAAAATGAACTTGCATTTTTATCGATTGCTGCTTTGCGTGCCGGTTTGCGCCGGTGCGCTTGGCTGTTCTCAGGGGGAGATACGGCCGGAAGTTGGTAACACCCAGGAGATCACACTGTTCGGGACTCAGGATGAGTACTCCGGAACGGGGACACGTACTGTGGTGGGAGAGATTCTGGACAACGGGGCGTTGGCGATGAACTGGAGCGTTGAAGACAAAATCGGAGCCTTCGGCAGCGGCACAACCACCAACAAATGCTTCACCAGCACCAACACCTACCCGATAAGAGAAGCCGGGTTCAAGGGAACACTTGCTGATGGTGAGACCCTTGAATATGCCTACTACCCCTACAATGAGGCGGCCACCGATAAAAATGCGATTCCAGTGACCATACCTGCCGAACAGGAATATTCAGGAATATCCTCATTGGCGGACTATGACTTCAAGGCGTCTAACAAGATGACCAAGCTGAGCGACGGAAGTTACAAATGCAATATGCGGCAGCTTACATCTCTGCTTAGGTTCGACATAACGCTTGATGACGTCAAGAGCTGCCTGAAGGACAACATTGACAAGACTTTAACGCTCCCGGATGACGAAAAACTTCTTAGCGTTTCGGTCTCATCTGAGGTGGCTCTGACGGGTGGGTACACCTACGATCTCACGGCCAGTCCAATAGCGCTGACGGCAGGAACGAGTACATCCGGAGAACTTGCAATCAACCTTACCGACACTCCTCTTCTGAGCGGAACGGTGACAGCCTACGCCGTAGTCGCTTCTGGAAAACAACTCGGCAAAAAACTGACAATCGAGATTAAGACAAGTCATTGCTCCATCGAAATGACACCGACAGCCCTTTGCGATTTCGAGGCCGGTAAATTCTACGTCGTTCCGCTAAACGCATCCGTGTTCGCCAACAACGACGTGATTGTAGTCGATGAGTTGATTCCGGACACACCGGATCCAGGGACAGAGGAGACGGCGAACTGCTATATGGTCACCACAGTCGGCAAGCACTCCTTCCCGGCTACTGTCATCGGCAATGGCGACACAGGAATCATCGCCGGGGCTGGCTTCCACACTTCGTTAACGACCATAGCTCCGAAATCAGCCAAACTGATGTGGCAGGACACAGAGAAATTCATCTCTGATGTAAGCCTTTCGGACGGAAAAGTCTCCTACACCGCCAACGGGAATGTAGGCAACGCTATGATAGCAGTCTATAGCGGGGAGAACTGCACCGGGGATATTCTTTGGAGTTGGCACATCTGGGGAGTCGGAGACACCCTACCTGAGGATGATGAGGTGACGAATCAGGCTGGCGCGACATTCTCGGTGATGGACCGTACCCTCGGAGCCTGGTCCAAGACCTCGTACTACACCACTCTCTACCAGTGGGGAAGGAAAGACCCTTTCCCGAACAGTTCAACGTACTATGTTGACGGTGTGGCCAAGGACATCAGCAATAGTTTCGATGTCTATGCGCCTACCAGCGCATCTGACGCTACGATTCTTGCGGGGGTGCAGCATCCTGATTGTTTGCAGAATGCCTACAAGGCGTGCGGTGAATGGGATTGGATCGCAGTCAACAATGACCTCTTATGGGGTGACAGCAACATCAAAAATCAATATACCTGGTACTCGGACGGACAACTGTCCAATAAAGAAGCAGGTGCGGGATGGACAAATGAGAAGACGATCTATGATCCGTGTCCTGCTGGCTACCGCATAGCTAATAAGTTTACTTTTACTGGTTTTGTGGCTGAAAAAGATGGCGACGTTATATTGAAAGGCGATATGAACAAAGGCCAAATCGAAGAAAAGGTGAACTGTATCGTGACAAGTTTCCTCAGCGGTACAATTGAACGCTTTGTTCCAAAATTTGAGAACGGCTACTATTTCAAGTCAAACAGTTCGGACAAAGAAGGTTCTTACTACCCAATGGCTGGGTTCAGATACGGAAGTGACGGAGAGCCATCTAATGTTGGAGTAGAAGCATCCTACCATTACAGCGCTCCTACAGAAAACCAGCATCAAAACCAGACTTTTGACATCAGCAAGTATGAATGGCTTAATGACGCAACAGGCCAGAGTGGCAAAGCCGCCGGAAATAACGGGACGTTAAATGTTATGGACTCTAAATATAAGTGGGTCGCCAACCCAGTCCGTTGCGTAAGAGTAAATAATAACGAATCAGAGAATACATTATAAACGACAAAAAACAGAAACTGAACAGAATTGAAAGAAAACTATTTGAATATGAAGAAGATGCTAATTTACACATCCCCCTCGACCTCACTCACGACTGTGGAGATGGAGGGACAGATCTGCAGCGGATCATCGGAGGTAAGGAACCCTGATGATGCCACTAATGGAAGAATTGACAACCAAGGAATAAACTCGGAGTTCGATGGTGACTTCAGCGGAGGCTCTTGGGGAGAAGAATAGATGCTTGAATAAGAAACCTAAAAACGGGATATGTACACAATGAGAAACAGGATATCAATAATAGCGGGAGCGCTGCTGATTGTCGCGTCCTGCGCTGAAGAGAGACAGGAGAATATCATCCCTACCCCTGGTAAGGATGTCAGCCTGTCCGCCAACCTGAACACTAACCAGACAAGAACAATCTACGGCGATGAGGAAAGCGGTTCAGTGAAAGTGAACTGGGTGGATGGAGACCTTATCAAGGTTTACGGAACGACTTGCGCTCAGGGGCGCCAGTCGGCTGAATACAAGGTCAACAACACGGTGACGGATGCCACAACCGGCACGGAGACGAAACTCGTTCAGAATTTCGCTAACGAACTTGTAAAGACAGGCGAGGCCGGTGTGCAGTGGGGTGATGCCGAGACTTCGGACTTCTATGCGGTCTATCCATCGACAGCGACAATTTCTCCGAACGGAGAGGCGGGGGTCAAGGTCAATGCCTCGATCCGTAAGAATCAGAAGAATGTGTTCAAACTTGATAAAGACAGAAAGACTTGGGTTGGAACGCCTTACGATGCGGACATCCACTCCCCGTCAATGCCGGATGCGGTTATGTACGCCTGCACCCCGGACGTCAAGAATGGGTCCAAGGTAGATCTTAGGTTTAAGCCGATAGCCACTGTCCTTAAATTCAAATTGCTGGGCTTTGACACTTCTACAAGTCTTACATCACCGACCCTTCAGGTTCAGGGCATCACTTTGACGGCCCCTTCCAACGTCAAAATTGCCGGTGGATTCGGACTTGACATCAATCGTGACGGCACAATCTCCGCTCAAGCGGCAAGCGATGCCGGCAACACGATAACGATTGAGACCATACAGGAAGGCGGAACTTATGTGACAGTCGAAAAAGATATGCCGATGGAGTTCAATGTCTTCGTCATACCACAGACTGGAGAAGAAGTGGCTGTCGATGGAGATTGGAGCATAACCGTGCACACCCAGAATGAGAACTTCGTTGTGAAGAACTACAAGTACTCTTTCGCCAAGTCGGCAGATAAAAACACGACCCTTGCAGCCGGACTCATTCACAAGTTGACTGTCCCTCAGGCCACAGTCAAGGAGACAGTTGAGTTTGATCCGTCAAAGTGGATGGAGCAAATCCCAAGAAATGTTTATCTGTCTGAACTTTCTGTGCCGGGCAGTTGGTACAGCATTGATGCCCACTATCAAAGTGAGACAGATTTAAGTAAACAATATCAAAAAGGGATCCGTGCTTTTCATATTGATTGTAGGATCGCACCTCAATATATGGCGTTTGGTGGTACTGGTGAAATAAGATTAGTTGAGGCTGGTAGCGGGAAAGTCAGTGGTCTTAATTACAATAGCGGAGAAAAAGTTATAAACATATTGGAAAAAATATCTCAAAATATATCAGATAGCGAATATGTTATAGTTGTTCTAACCATAAGTGAAAAACCATTAAGTGGTTTGGATACTTATGGTAATGTAAAACCTGAAGATGTGCTTTCTCGAATATCGACAATGCTATCAGAGAATGCATCTACATTAAAATTATATACTAACGAAATAACCTCAAACACGACAGTCAATGATGTATTGGGAAAAATGATTGTGAAGGTAAATGTGAACACATCTGATAGTAAATTCCTGTCATATGCAACGATTCCGAATACATTGATGTCTGAAGCTTCTCTTGCTTCTGAAGATGAATACATAACTGGGGATATCGTAAGAGGAGTCTTCAATCAAATGCAGACTACAAAAATGTATTGGAATAAATCCGAATCTGACTTAACTTACTATTACCATCAGGCTCAGCGAACAACAAATTCTGGTACAGTGACAGGTGTTCCAACTATTGATCAAAGAAAAGAAGCTATTACAAGCATAATCAGTCAATCGTCAGAGATATACACGAATGGCAATCACAACGGTTGGTTCCAACTCGGTATTGGTGGATATGTAAAGAATAGTTCGGGCAGTGAGAATCACGCAGCGGTTGCAACAAGCCTTAACACATATCTTTTGGATGCAATCAATGCAAAGATGAACACCGACCCGTCCCCAGTAGGCATAGTACTGATGAACTACTGCACAGACGATGCGACAAGTGGAACTAACGGCAAGGGCCAGGCGCTTGTCAACGCCATCGTCAAGATGAACGGCAAGTTCCGCCTGAACCGCAATCCTGAAAACCCAGAATGGCCAGACAACACCAGCGGCGACACGCCGCCCCCGGTGCAGTCGGCAAAGGCGGGCTACAGTTCGGGGTTCAATGTCGATACGGAGAACTGGAACGCTTTCTAAAAAAAATAAGATTTCACATCAGCCTATGATTAAACGGAGACGCTTTTCCCCAAAGCGTTTCCGTTGGTCATTAAAAAGGCGGTCGGTTTTGTCGGCGAAAAAGAATCAATAGCTTCTACGGCAAACAGGATTGACCTCAAGGGCTACAAACAAAGTCAACAACAAAAACTGGAATATTATGAAGAAGATCCACTTCACATCAGCCGCGATTTGTATAGGGCTGGCATTCAGCGCTTGCACAAGCAACCTGAATGAATGTAAAACGAACAACAATGACATCGTCGCAGAGACCAGGGAGGCAACGACAACCCGAACCTGCATCGATGGCGATCCGGCCGAGGCCGGTGCTTCAGTGGGTCTGCTATGGACAGCGGGAGACGAGATCGGAGTGTTCGGAAAGACAGGAACGCAGGCAAGATATTCAAAGAAGACTGGAGAGTCTGAAAGGGAGGCTGTGTTCACGACAGCCGCAAGTGATGTTGAACCAGCCTACGCTTACTACCCTTACAGCGCTGAAAATGATGGTCGGCCTGTCACATCTCTCTACGGCACCTTGCCTTCGACGCAGGAGATGACAAGCGGGAATATATCCGGTGACTACAAGTACGGCAGAGTCCAGGAAGGAGACAATGCCAACGGCTACAAATTTGTCTTCCAGCACTTCTTCTCGATTGTGAATGTCTCGATTGACGCCGCAGGCACCGCTCTCGCCGAGGATGTTCTCAAGACCCTCACGCTCAATGTCAAGAGAGGAGACTCAGACGTGAAGATCTGCGGTGACTTCACTTTCAATGTGCTGAAAGGTTCGTGGTCCATCAACAGTTCCGCTGCGGCGACCTTGACGATGGACTGGGGCGACGGTGCGAGTCTTGCCTCTCCAATCGTTCGCTACATCAGCGTCTTTCCGGAGATCAAGGCTGGCGACATCCTGAACTTCACATTCACTACCGCCAAGCATACTGCTAACCTTGAAGTCACCTGCAAGGTGGATTTCCAGAAGGAGATGATGTACGCATTCCCGCTGACGCTCAGCAACTTCTCCGACAAACTGGTTATCGACGGGGGCAAGACAGATCCTAATCCGGAACCGGAGGTGACCACAGGGACATTTACCTGTGCGACTTACAATGTGGATGGGTTGCCAAAATCTATCAATAGCGACGGTCCAGGGTCATCAGGAACGAAGACTCTTGGAGCAAAAGCAAACACAAGCGGTTGGGACTTCTTCGGAGTCTCAGAAGATTTCGAGTACCATAGTGAGCTATCTTCAGCGCTGACTAATTACAATGCGGGCAAGTACAGGGGATCCGTAGGAGTTGGTCAGGTGTTTTCGACAGCCGACACGGACGGGATCTGCTTCTTCTGGAAAAAGAGTGGCGTGAATGCCAGCGGAGAGCAATTCATTCAGTACACATCGGCATACGGTGGTCTGACCGATGGTGCGAACACTTGCATCAAGAAAGGTTTCCGTTACTACCTTGTAAGCTTGGCTGACGGTACACAGGTGGATGTTTACATCACACATATGAACACCTACAGCTCATCCGGAAGCGGACACATCAACGCTCAGCACGCACAGCTGACCCAACTTGCGGAGTACATAAAGAGCCAGTATGCACAAGCCGTGAAGAATGGCACAGAGGTTAGGCCAATAATCATTATGGGTGACACCAATATGCGTTACACCCGCCACAAAATCAAGGAATTACTGATCGATGCCATCAACGCTGTCGATGGACTTGAGATCCACGACCCTTGGATCGACTACCCAAGAGAGGGGATATTCCCTGACTACCCAAGCAAGTCGATTATGGCTTACGGAACAAAAGACACAGAGAATGACGACTGCGGCCCTGACGGCAAAGGCTATGGCTACTACCTCGGCGAGGTTGTTGACAAAGTCTTCTACATCAACATAAAAGGTGCGGCCACCCAGATCAAGGCCAATAACTATCTTTGCGATCAGGAGAATTACGCAGGCCTTGCTGACCACTATCCGGTGGCGATCAACTTCACCTACACCACCACGAAGGCTTCAAAGTAAGGGAAACGACACAACTGTAACACTAATAAGCAATGTTCACGACAAGACAATCTTTCGTCGCCGCGGCGGCGGTGGTAGCGGCTCTGATGAGCTGGGGATGCAATGATTTTCCGGTTGAGAAGCCGACAAAGACGGCTAAGGTGGAGGCCACGGACGCCGGGGTTGAAGCCGGAATCGTGGGAATTGAGGAGGAGGACTTCGGCACTACTGAGGTGATCTCCACTGACTGGACGCCAGGCGAGGCGCTCGGAGTCTATACCAATAGCTCCAAGAACATCAAATACACCGACGGGACATCCGGCAAGACCGTGGAATTCACCACGACCACAAAAATGACGGAAGACCCTCAGGTGGCCTACTACCCGTACAGCGACGCCAACGGAGGCCGCGACTACTCTTCCCTGAAAGGCACGGTGCCAACATCAGTCGCTCCCGCCGGAAGCAGGGTGAGCGGAATCCACAAATACGGCGAGAACACCGGAAGCTACACGGACGGCGTCAGGTTCACGTTCCACAGTGTCACGGCCATCGCTCAAGTGAAGATTGACGCGGCCGGAACCGAACTGGAAGGCGAGACGTTGAAGGGCCTGAAAGTCAAGGTGACAAGGAACGGCGAGGATGTCGCGGTCACAGGTGACTTTGTCTTCAACGGAAACGACGGATCATATTTGCTGTCAACTTCCTCCTTCAACGAGCTGAATTTGGATTGGGAGGTGACGCTTGACGGAGTGCGCCAGTGTGCGGTCGCGCTCCTGCCGGAGGTCAAAGCCGGTGACGAGCTGAGCTTCGAAGTGGCCACGGACGGACACACGGCAAGATATTCATCAAAAGCGGCGGTTGATTTCAAGTCGGCGGGCTGCTATATTCTTCCTCTCGCGCTTTCCAAGTTTGAGATTGAGAAGACCGGCGGCGACGAGAAGAGCGGCCAGTTCACCTGCGCCACCTACAACGTGGACGGGCTACCAAAGAAGATAGCCTTCATCACAATCAACCCGGACGGCCCAGGAACGGAGGGTACAAAGAAGATGGCGGCCAAAATCTCATCCGACAACTGGGACTTCTTCGGCGTTTCGGAAGACTTCACCAACCACTCCACGCTTGTCAGCGGATTGCCTGAATTCACCTTCGGCACCTACGGCGGCAACTACTCCAAGAGCAGCACCGACGGCATCAACCTTGCCTGGCGCAGCGCCAGAGGCATCAATGCGGAGAACGAGACCCGCATTAAGTTCAACAAGTCCTACGGCGGCCTGACGGCGGGCGCGAACACCAGCATCACCAAGGGCTTCCGCTACTACCTCGTCACCTTGGCGGACGGCACCCAGATCGATGTGTACATCACCCATATGAACACCTACAGCTCATCCGGAAGCGGACACATCAACGCCCAGCACGCGCAGCTCACCCAAATCGCCGACTACATCATCTCGCACCGCAACGGCCGCCCTGCGATCCTGATGGGAGACACAAACCTTCGCTACACCCGCCACAAAATCAAGGAGTTGTTCATTGACAGAATCAACGCCGTCGATGGACTGACCGTCGCCGACCCGTGGATTGAATATCCAAGGGCAGGTGTCTATCCTGAATATCCCGGCAAGTCGATAATGGCCTATCCGACCACCGACAGCGATGACGACTGCGGACCTGACGGTCAAGGCTATGGCTACTACTACGGCGAGGTCGTCGATAAGGTCTTCTACATCAACGACTCCTACGCCCCGACCCAGATCAAGGCCACCGGCTACCTCTGCGACAAAGCCGCCTACGACGGTCTCGCCGACCACTTCCCGGTAGTGATCACCTTCGACTACACCCGCTCGAAGTAATGAATATAGGAATGTAGGGAATATTCCGCCGCCCGCCCCCGCTTCCGCTCCCGCCCCCGTCCCCGTGGCGTGGCAGCTATTCCCTTGATATTCAATTAAATCAATAGCCCTACTCCCACCGTTTTATCCCGGGAGTAGGGCTATTCATTTCACTGACGGTCAATGACTTGGCCGCCACGGCCATTGTTGGTGGGGCTACCTGAAGTTGTTGTCGATGATGGCCTGTGGGAGGAGGTCGCCATAGACTTCGTAGCGGCCGGACTTGAAGTTGCCGACCCAGTCCATCATAATCATACCGGTGGCGGAGCACTCGCCGTTGATCAGGCGGCGATAGACCGTAGGGTTGTTGTTGGCGGCGTTCTCGCGGTAGGTGTTGTCGGTGGAGATGCTGCCGGTGTAGCCGGAGGTGTGGTTGATTGTCCAGATGTTCTTAGGGGCGTTGGCGGCGGCTATGTCCAGGAAGTCGCTCACGGCCTTGACCTTTACCTCAGGCTTCTCGACGTGGTAGTAGTCCTGCACTCCGAGCGTGCCCTCGGCGACGCGGCTGGTGATCCTGGCGCTTGTCGTGCCTTCCTCGGCAAAGCTCCAGCCGGAGATGTAGCCGCCCGTTATCGGCTGGTCGGCGTAGGAGTCGCGGGAGAGGATCAGGATCTTGCCTCGCAGGTCGCCGACGGTCAGGTCAGGACGGTAGTCGATGCGGTACTTTGACGGGAATGTCTCCTCGCTGGAGAGGAACTCGGTCATCAGGGAGTTCCAGACGGAGCGGTCATTGTAGATCGGGCTGCCGTTCTCGAACTGCATAATGACGACGGCGAACTCGGACGGGTTGGCGTCGATCTTCTTCATAAGGGTCTGGACAGCGGTCTTGAACGATGTCTTTGTCGGGATGAATCCGTGATAGACGTGAAGCTCGTTCTTGTACTTGAAGGCGCGGACCCTCACGCTGCGGTAGCCCGGACGGAAGTCGAACGCCCTGATTCCAAGATCCCACTGCGCTGAAAGCCCAAGGCTCTGTGTCCTTCCGATCGAGAAGGCCGTCCCGTCACCGGTCACAGCGTCGTGCGTTCCCGGGATTGAAAGGCAGGCGAACGGGGTGGCGTCGTCCAACCCGGCCATCCAAGCCCCGTTGGAGGCGTTGGCCCTTGTGGCGACATTCCCGTCCTCATCATCGATGAAAGCCTCACTCTGACCGGCAAGCAGTTCCTCGTCAGTCTCCATCTTCTCGCCGCAGCCCCCGAACAGCACGGAAGCGCAAAGTGCGGCACAAACCAAAATTCTCTTTTTCATAATATTGTGTCTAATATGTTAGTTCTCATCCTATTCCCCTCGTGCCCGTGTCCCTTTCCCCTCGTGTCCGTGTCCGTTTCCCCTCGCATCCGTGCGTGATCAGCCCTCTTTCGCTCACCGGCACTGCTCCGGAGGTCGCCCCGTGCGCAAAACGGCTGCAAACGCTCACCGGCTCTGCTCTGGGAGTCGCTCCGTGCGCAAAACGGCTGCAAATGCTCACCAAACCACTCACGACTGCCGCCCCGTGCGCAAAACGGCTGCAAACACGCACTGCATCTTCCTTCAACCTCGTTCTGTGCGTGAAAATAGCGTTTCCGCTCATACGAGCATATTCATCTACTTGTTACTTCCAGGTCTGGAGGTTCGAGATTGTGCTGTTGAGGTTCTCCAACCGCTTGTTATAGACGTACTTCAGATTGTCCATAACAGCGTCGAACTCCATACTCTCGTCGCCGCAGGTCCAGTAATTGCCAAGAGCGTTTCCGACCGGCCAGATAAGGCGGTTGTAGTGATCGGAAAGTCTGTTGGCATCCCGCCTTTCCTCCACAACCGTGTTGGCGATGTTCTTCAAATCCGGATAGATCTCGGCCCAACGAGCCTTAGCCCTGTTGACAAAATTCTGATCCTTCATCAGAAGCGGATACCACATATATTTCAGCCCTTCTCCCGATTTGGAACGCTGGATGATCAGAGAGTTCCAGCTGTGGTAGTAGTCACTGTTGACCGTAGTACCCTTTCCGTCTATGTTTGTGAATGTCTGTCCGTCGAAGTCCCAGACAGGGCCGGCGCAGAGTTTCCCGTCACCATTCTTGTACATATACGTACTCTTCGGATGTTGAAGTTCATCGTTCAGAGTCAACTCATAGATGAACCAATAGTCGATCACCGAGTTGATGTCCAACTTCTCGTAAGCCGCTGAATAATTACCATTGGTGAGATTCGATTCAATCTCATTGACGTACGACTCGACTTGCTTGAAGATGTCATAGCCATCGGCCGTGCTTGACATTTCTTTAGCAAATTCGTCCTTGAAGTTAACAGGAAGCGAGCGGTAAGTTGTCTTGAATTTCCAGATCTCGTCATAGTACGAGTCAAACTCGAGCAGGAAGCCGCAGTTGCTCATAGACGGTGCGTCGGTTCTTTTACCCTTAGTGTAGTCATCCTTCACATCCGTGTAGCAGTCGTTGATGGCAAGTCTGTTCTTGTCAATCTTGATCTGCTCGCCGAGAAGATAGTTGCCGACGTGGATTCCGTTGATGACAAGTTCCACGTTCTTTCCTGACGGATTCCACAGAAGCCCCCTTCCGTTGACACTTCCGTCTTCCGGGCCATTGATAAAATGATTCTGCACTGTCTGCGCTATCTTGAACGCCAGATAGTTACGTATTAGTGACATATCCGTCCACGGTGACAGAAGAACCCATCTTTTGTGCTTAGGCATTCCGAGAACCGAAGTCTTGTCATCTAATTTTATTGCCAACGGCTTCTTGTCGTAGCTTTGTGAGGAGTTTCCCCTTATTTTGAACCCGCAGACAGCATTCGACAATGAGGCGACCCCGTTCTCATAAATCGAGATTCGGTCGGCAACTCCCCAGTCAGCCTCTTTAGCTTTGATCGTGAAGTCAAGGTATTTCACATCTCCTCCTTCTCCATTCAGGACAACGACCGGCAGTCCCGTGTTGGTCACCGAAACGGTGAATGTGCTTGTTTCCGTCCCGTCAGAAAGGGTGTAAGTCACAGGAGATTTGAAGTCCTGAGTGCTTACTCCGCTTACCTGCTCCTCTCCGTCGCAATAAACCTTGACTCCCGCCGGAACTGTGAATGTCGGGGCAAGCGTGAAGTTGTAGAGATAAGGGATGCAGCAGGAGACCTTGTTCAGGACTTTGTCGATGTCACAGACAAAATCCTCGGCAGCCTTGACTTCAGTTGAGGAAGAGCTCGCGTTCAAAACAGCCGTCTTCTTCAGAAGGTTCTCATTTTTAGCGATCTCGAACTTGAAGCTCTCGAACATCGGCGGCTTGGCATCCACACGACTGACAGTGCAGTTGTTCTCTTCCTTCAGGTTCTCAAGGCTCAAAGGAATATCATAGCAGGCGCCAGCCTTGAAGTCCGCCACGGCCTTGACCTCGAATTTCACCTTATGAACATCTGTCAACAACTGGATCTCGATCACATCCCCCTTCCGGATCGATGGCGCAATACTGGCGTAAGCGACCGCCCTTCTTCCTACGGAGATTCCTCCGTTTTCATCTTCCGTGAGTTTCACGGTAAGGCTGGATGAGGTCTTGCCGTCAACGGCGGCGAGTCCTGAGGCGATGTCCTTGAGATTCATAGTGAAATCACCTGTCCAGGCCCGACCTGCGCCGGTACCGTCTTCCTTCTGTCTGATTATGATGGATTGAAGTTTCTCCGACGCGTCCACAGCCTCAATCGCACCTCCGAAGGACACGGCGATCTTGAGCATCGACACCATTGGCGTGAATATGAACCCGTAGCTTCCGTCAGCCTTCTTGACCGGTCTGTCGCTCGCCTTCACATCGTTGGCCGCTATCGATCCCGCTTTAGTGTAAAGCTGCACCGGAGAGACGGTGACAGGGATGGCGTTGATGTCCGTGGCTTCCTTGACGTAAGGGTAATAAGCGCAGACAGGGCTGTCCCCAGAGGTCATCTCTCCGGAAAACAGTCCTGTCGCTGCTGGTGTGGTGAATGTTCCGTTGAAACGGGCGTTGGCTGTCGTCTTACCGAACACGCCTATCTGGTCTCCCACAGACCACATTATCCCTACCGACCCGTCATCCGTAGGCTCGATGTCGATCTGCGTGCGCGTCACGGTCGCTCGCTCGATCTCTCCCGCCAAAGTAACGGCCTCAAGGCGGGGATCTTGAGGTTCGTCGTTGTTGGCGCACGATGTCATCGTGAGGGCCACCAAGGCGGCCAGCGCCGTTGCTGAATGAATTCGTTTCATCACACTATTTGTTTTTTTGTTTTAACCTATTTATTCAGCTCTCATAGGTTAAGTTCTAAGTCAGTCCTACAGCCCGAAGCCCGTTCCTCCGCTGTCGTAGGAGGAATCGTGGTTTGTCGAGCTTGGCGCTGCATCCCGTACACAGCGAATCTTGAAATCGTAGGTTGACATATTCTCACCTGTCGTGATGATCGGAGTATGAGAGTTCTTGTCTTTTCGCAGATAATAGATCATATACTCAACACTAGTTGCACCTCTGTAGAATTTCGTTTTGGCTCCCACGAGGTCTCCTCCGTCTCCGTCCGCATCCATCAGATTGAACTCTGTGTTGCAGTACAACTGGATGAAATAGAGTTCCTTCTCGTTAGGGATTCTCCACTTGCCCAAATCCGAGCCATCCGCTTCTTCCGAGTAGCGCTTCTCGCACCAGTCGCCGGTCATCAGCTCATCGTATGTGAAATTATTCTTTGGCACTGTGACAGTACCTTCAGGCTTGGTGTAGTTGATTGTTATCTCGTTGAGGTACAACCAATTGGTTACACCGCTTGCCTTTTGGTAGAGACGAATGTAGGAGACATAAAGATCAGTATAGTCTTTGTTGGTCACTGTTGCATTAAAACCGTTATAATAATTATAACTGCCTTCCACAGAACCTAAGTCCTTCCAATCCTCTCCGTCAGCCGAAATCTGAAGAGTTTGATTCTTTGGATAATCAGTGCTGCTTGACGAGTATATCTGGACAGAATTAACCTTGATAGGAACCGTTGAGCTAATCTGGACATATTGTCCAGCATTCTGAGCCCCTCCTGACCACCAATATGTGCTGTTGTTTCCGTCAATAAGGTTTGTCAGCGTGTTGGCGTATGTTGAATAGTTCGTCGTGACACTGAACACCGGGTCATCAGTGCTTTCCACCTCAACCTCCGTTGAAAGATTCGCCTTGGCGATTTTGAACGCCTTAGGCAGAGTGCTGGCCGCATCTGTGTTGATGTGTTCAGGGTACTCTCCGCTCTGCTCATTTGTTCTTATCGCCTGCGTCTTAAGTCCGGTGATCGTTACCGTTTTTGTGTCTTCGTTGTATGTAGAAATCGCTGAGAAATCCTCGTCAATAGCCGAGCCGAGATTTCTTACACAACGTGTTCCGCTGGTGTAACCGCTGCTCCAGGATCCGATGGCCACACCTTCTGCTGCCCACCATAAACGGTAGCCGGCATTGGAGCTTGTCGCATAGGTCGAACTGGTGAAGCTGATCTCACTTGGCAGAGATTTCTTTCCGCACCAGGTGTAGATGAACTGACGGAAAGAAGGAAGGTACCATTTCACCTCATCCTTAGTGATGACACCGTCTCCGTTGAGATCCCTATTCCTTGACAGGCACTGGTAGGCCGGGCTGTTGTAGCTTGACTGCATCACGTCGGACGTTGTCACAGCGTTCGCACCGATGTGACCGTTGGCGGCGATGTTCACAATCGTACTCCAGCCTGCACCAGTGGCGCTTATATTTCTCCAAGTGTCGTTTCGTCCGTTCTGATAGTCCTCTCCGTAGAGGTTGTCAGTGGTGTTGGATGTGAGTGCCGCTTCCGGCGTCTCCTCGACCGTCTCAAGTCCGAACGGATTACCTGCGTTGTCGTTGTAGAAAGTCTTGATTGACTTCTGCTTGAGGGTGAAGCCCTCTCCCTTGATGTAGGAGCTTTGGCCGTCAGAGCTGATCTTGGCGTTGCCGATCACGAATGACAGGACGCGGTCATCGGCGTTGACGAACGAGCCGTAAGGTCTGCCGTCCTCGTAGAAGTACTCATCCACGTAGGCCTGCACTGAGACATTGTCACCATCCTTGAGGCAGTGGGTGTAGGTTCCCTTTGTGATCTCATCGATCAGGGTGTAGATGTCCACAACATCGGAGGCATTGGCCGGGTAGTTGTTGAATGTGGTGGCCGAGGCCGGTTTCCCGAACTTGACCCAGGAGACGGCGTCGGTGTGGCTGGCCTTCTTCTCGCCGTTGACATCAAGGAATGTCTCCATCTTTCCGGATGTGTTTGGAGTGGTCGCACCAACGTTGTAGTTGGCGATACCCGATGCGTTGAACGTCAGGATGACGTTCTCGTAGTGAGCGTCGAGGTTCACAACCACGTGAGGAGCCGGCCTCACAATCTGCCCCTCGGCGCCAGGATTGTTCTCCGCGTTAGTCTCAGCCTCCACGATGATGTTGTTCACACCGTTGACCTTGACCTTGTAGTTGTACTTGGCGTTGCGCTTCACGGTGAAGTTGCCGTAGGAGCCACCCTTGCCCGCGCCGGTGTCGAAGTTTCCGAGGTGGATTGTATATCTCACGTTTCCGGTCACGTTGCCGGTGGTTCCCTCGCTGTCCTCTCCCGGACCCTCATAGAGTCCCTCGACGACTATGTAGGTCGAGTTGGCGGGGGCATATTCGAATGTGTTGTAGTCAGTCGCGGTTCTTTTCTCGCGGTCGGCGTAGGTCCACGTGTCCTTGGCCGCCGGAATCTGCGTGTTCTCCGGCATATAGAACGTGAACGAGTTTCCGGACACCGGAAGGTCGGTGAAGTCGGTGAACGTACCCGCTCCGGCATATTCATTCAGATCCGCCCTTTCAAGCAGGGTGGCTGAGGTGGAATAGTTGTGGATGCTGTACTTCCGCGGAGTGAATTTCACGTCCGTCCCGTTCTCGAATGTGAATATATTCTTGGAGACTATCCTCTTGAGGTGGAACACATTGTCGAATGTGTTGGTCCCAGGCTGGAGGGTGATTGTTGTGTTGTCGTCCATGCCGTAGCGTCCTGACATCATCACCGCAGTGGAGGTGATGTCTCGTCCTGAGGCTGTGACGGTATATTCCTTGAACTCGGCAAGAGTTTTGGTCGCAAGATCGCTCAGGTCGAACGTCGCGTACTTGTCGTAGTTGGCGATCGGGTACATCCTCCATTCGCCGCTATAAACCCCGTCGAGCTGCTCCTCGCTGAGGTTGATCGTGTAAAGCCAGTTCGTCGTGGTGGTCTTCGTCGGCTGACCGAGGTCGTCGATCTTCACGATGACAGGCTTTGAGTTCGTCTGCTTGGCGTTGTAGAACAGGATGGCCATCTTCTCTATGGTTGTCTCGACATCGTCAGACGCCCTTGTGATGGTGATGTTCTGCATATCAGGCACTTCCACGCTGAAACTGAGGCTCACCGGGAGACCCTCCTCAACCTTGTTGACCGGTTCCTCGCTGCCCTGGCAACCTGTGAATATGCTCGTGGCTGTGAATATGATCGCCGCAGTAGCCGCGGCCGCAATCGTTCTGTAAGTTGTCTTTCTCATCGCTTTTTCAGGTTAATCAAAGGTTACTTCGTTTTCAAATGAGTCCCATTCGTCAACCTCGACGTTTGGTGTGTTCTCTTTCGCCTTGATCTCCACACTGCTGGCGCAGACGGAGCTTTCAACGGCGACTCTTACCGCCCGGGTGTCGGGGGCGAGGTAGCATTTTCTGTTGTTCACGCTTTTCTTCATTGCTGTTTTTTCATTATTTTGTTTTTGAAGGTTGTTGCCTTCTGAGTTAGTGCCTTGATTATGCAGGAGTTGCCTCCCGTTTCGTTGTTATTGGTCTTTTAATTGAATATCCCAAAACGGGGGATCGGCGCTTTTTTTGGGTGCTTCGCCTCCGTTTTGGTCTCCAAAGTCTTGTATGTCCTCAGTTATTTCGCCCTTGTGATCACGGCGCGGCTGAGTGAAGGGTCGTCGTAGAACATGTTGTCAACACCGCCCTTGTAGTCGATCTCGAGCTGCGAG
>CAYZKZ010000052.1:0-20316 GCA_964479325.1 uncultured Muribaculaceae bacterium | reverse complement strand
CTCGATATAAACTACTGGCCGCTTAAAAAGGCAGTTCTTAAGGAGCGACTAATTATTCCCCTCATCCATAGCGTTTGCCGGATAAATTGAGTAAATTTGTGGAATGAATGAAATGTAAATTTAGACCACAATATTATGGACTACAACGAGAACGCCAGGAAATGGCTTGAGGGGGATTTCGATCCCGAGACTAAGATGAAGGTGATTGAACTGCGGAACAACGATCCGGCGGGGTTCGAGGACGCGTTCTACAAGACTCTGGAGTTCGGCACCGGAGGACTCAGGGGCATTATGGGAGTCGGAACCAACAGGATGAACAAATATACTGTCGGGATGGCTACCCAGGGCCTGGCCAATTATATTCTTAAGAAGGTTTCGGGGGATGACATCCGCGTCTGCATTTCCTACGACAGCCGCAACAACTCGAAGCTGTTCGCCAAGATCGCTGCTGACATATTCAGTGCCAACGGTTTGCACGTGTTCATATTCGACAATCTTCGTCCGACTCCGGAGTTGAGCTACTCCATCCGCAAGATGGGCGCGGTCGCCGGAGTGATGGTCACCGCTTCGCACAACCCTAAGGAATATAACGGCTACAAGGTTTATTGGTCTGACGGAGCGCAGATCACCGCTCCTGTGGATAAGGAGATCATCGACGAGGTCAACAAGATCACCGATCCGTCCCAGGTGATGTTCGAAAAGAAAGAGCATTGCGGCGAGGTCGAGCTGATGGGCAAGGCTATGGATGATGCCTACATCACTGATATTCTTTCGCTTACCCTCAGCCCTGAGGCCCGTGAGAAGCACAAGGATCTGAAGATCGTCTATACTCCTCTCCACGGAACTGGAGTACGCATCGTGCCGGAGTGCCTCAAGCGCCTCGGTTTCGAGAACATCATCCACGTTCCTGACCAGGATGTCAGCGACGGAGACTTCCCGACGGTTGTCTCACCGAATCCGGAGGAGCCGGCTGCTATGAAGATGGCCCTTGAGATGGCCGACCAGAAAGGTGCGGACATCGTGATGGCCACCGACCCGGACGCCGACCGTATGGGAATCGCGGTTCGTGACAACGACGGCAAGCTGATCCAGCTGAACGGCAACCAGACAGGATCAATCCTGACATATTACATCCTCACCCGCTGGAAGGAGCTGGGCAAGCTGGATCCGACGAAGTACATCGCCAAGACCATCGTGACCACCGAGCTTATCGCCGAGATCGCCCGCAGCTTCGGAGTGAAGTGCTACGACGTGCTGACAGGCTTCAAGTACATCGAGGAGATTGTGCGTGAGAACGAGGGCAAGGGCGAGTTCATCTGCGGCGGCGAGGAAAGCTACGGCTTCAACGTCGGCGAGTTCGTGCGCGACAAGGACGCCCCTGTCGCCTGCGTGATGGTGGCCGAGTGCGCCGCCTGGGCCGCCGAGCAAGGTCTGACGCTCTACCAGCTGCTGCAAAGAATCTACTCTGAATATGGCTACCGCAAGGAGTCGCTGGTCTCTTTGGTCCGTAAAGGCAAGAGCGGCGCTGAGGAAATCCAGAAGATTATGGCGGATCTCAGGCAGAACCCTCCGGCTGAGATCGTCGGCTCAAAGGTCGTCAAGATCATCGATTACACCCAGCCTGAGAAGACCGGACTTGAGAAGTCGAATGTGCTTCAGTTCTTCAACGAGGCCGGGGACATCGTTTCCGTCCGTCCGTCCGGCACCGAACCGAAGATCAAGTTCTACTTCGGAGCCAAGGGCCCTGACGCGGACGCCAAGCTGGAGGCTCTCAAGGCTCAGTTCATCAGCTAAATAGCCTTATGAGGTTTTCCATACGTGACGCTGTCCCGTCGGACGGGTCGTTCATCGCGAGGAATGTCCTCGCGGCTATGGGATATGACGTTTTTTCCGATGCGGAGTCCGGCTCAAGGATTGAGTTCGGCTCCGTGTCCTTGACCGTTCAGGATGCCGTGACGACTGTCGGGGAGATCTGCTCAAGACCTGACACGCTGTACTCCTACACGAGGACGAGGGTGGCCTGCGTCGATGGCAAGCCGGCGGGAACTCTGACGGCATATTCAGGTGATGATTATCAGCCGCTTAGGAATTTCACCTGGGGGCTGATTGATTCCGCCTTGGATGGAACGTCATCGAAGGAGGTGTCCCAGGAGGCGGAGACTTTGTCTGACAATGCCGCCTCATCCGGCATCCAAAACTCGGAACAGGAGTGCCTCCCGGGCGAGTTCTACCTCGACAGTATGGCCATTCTCCCTGAATTCCGAGGGATGACTTTTGAATATGCCGGCTCAACCGACCGCATAGGCCATCTGCTGATGCTGGACGGAATCTCAGTAGGCCGCGCAAAAGGCTTCTCCCGCGTCAGCCTTATAGTTGACAAGGTGAAGCCACGCCTTTTCGCCTACTATTCCGCCCTCGGCTTCCGTCCCGACGGCGAGATCCTCTTCTTCGGCCACCTCTATGACCGGATGATCCTTGACCTGGCTTGAGGCAAAAGGATATAAAAAGAAAGGGAAACGCTTGTATATCAAGAGTTTCCCTTTCTTTTTGGGAGCCACTCATCAGGCTCGAACTGACGACCTGCGCGTTACGAATGCGCTGCTCTACCGACTGAGCTAAAGTGGCTTGCTTCATTTCTCGCAGAAATGGTTTGCAAATATAATAAATATTTCTGACAAATCGCTGTTTATGCGGATTTTTACGCTAAATAAATAACTATATGATTGGTGTTCAGTATGTTATTATTAGGGAGTTATATTGAAGTTGACTAAGTTAACCAGCCCGCAAATCCAAGGTGTCTTCGATCACAGATTATCCGTGCGATCCACCAGAGTTTATGCGTGTTCAATAATTTTCTGAATATCAATCAATTCCGTATCCGTGCCATTCCGTTCGCCCCGGCGGAAAGTTGTAAGTGGCTTATAGTTAAAGAGAAACGAATCGCGGCAGTGTATCGTCTGTCAACTAACTGTTGTTAACATAGAGCAATGTCCGGGATGCGATAACTCCGGGGCATCGAGTCGTTTGGGTAATCGATGTTTGATTACGCCGTTGATTTGCAGATTGGATCACTTAGTCAACTTCTATATAATTCCCTTTATATATTACCGCGGTTCGTTGTGCGGCAGAGGGGAATGATGAGTTTTTTTGTTAACTTTGCCGGGTTGAACGAGCCATTGAATTTTAGGGATTCGCTGGATTGGGAAATCCTGGGGGCTCGGAGGTTGACTGATTAATATTTTGACGGTAATGAACATCTTGAAAGTGGGAATGGTGCAGCAGAGCTGCTCCACAGACATAAAGGCTAACATCGCCAAACTTACGGAGAACATCAGAAAGTGCGCCGCTGCGGGCGCGCGATTGGTTGTGCTTCAGGAACTTCACAATTCGGTCTATTTCTGCCAGACTGAGGACGCGTCGCTCTGCGACCTGGCGGAGACCATTCCTGGACCTTCCACGGAATATTTCGGAAAACTTGCGAAGGAACTTGGAATCGTGCTTGTCCTCTCCCTTTTCGAGAGACGCGCTCCCGGGCTTTACCACAACACGGCTGTCGTGATCGAGAAGGACGGCGGCATCTCCGGGAAGTACCGCAAGATGCACATTCCTGACGATCCGTGCTTCTACGAGAAGTTCTATTTCACTCCTGGCGACCTGGGCTTCAAGCCGATCCAGACCTCGGTCGGATGCCTCGGCGTGCTGGTCTGCTGGGATCAGTGGTATCCTGAGGCCGCGAGGCTGATGGCTCTCAACGGGGCGCAGCTGCTGATCTATCCAACCGCCATCGGAGGTGTCGGAACCGACTCCAAGGAGGAGCAGGAGACCCAGAGGCAGGCCTGGCAGCTTGTCCAGAGGGGACATTCTGTCGCCAACGGACTGCCTGTCGTCACTGTGAACCGTGTCGGTCACGAGGATGACCCTTCCGGAAACACGATCGGACTCGATTTTTGGGGATATTCATTCGCCACAGGCCCGCAGGGTGAGATTCTGGCTCAGTTCGACACCGACGATGAGGGCGTGAAGGTCGTTGACATCGACCTCAACCGCACTGAATATGTCCGCCGCGGCTGGCCGTTCCTCCGTGACCGCCGCATCGACGCCTACAATCCGATCCTCTCCCGTTACGGGAAATAAGGCGGCCGCCTTAACAGGGTCGCTGAGCTTGTCGAAGCGCCCCGAAAAGATATGCCTTGACTGACAGCCAAAGGCGGCGTTTCGACCGCACAGTATCTGCATCCTGCTATTAATTTCCGGAGGCAGGACGGTGCAAAATACCAACAAATAGCGATGCCGGTGGATTGCGTCGGAATGGAAATTTGCATAACTTTGCGACTGAACGAAGTTTAACAAATTTTTATTCATTTTTTTTGGTTCAATGCTTATGAGATTAGACAGATCTGCGGAAACAACCGGTTTCCGGTTTAAGGTCTTGATTCTCTCTCTGTCAGCGATCCTGGCGTTCACTGGATTCTCCGGCGCTGCGCTTGCCCAGACCGACAGCAAGGGCAAGAGCGTTTCCGGCGCTCCGGCCAATAACCCAAGGATAACGGTGAAGGGAAGAATCACTGACGACCACGATGAGCCGCTTCCTGGAGCCAATGTGCTCGTGAAAGGAACTTCGATAGGCACATCGGCCGACGCTGACGGCAACTATTCACTGACTTTCCAGAGAAGTCCCGGCAAGTCGGACATCCTGATATATTCATTCATTGGCACCGAGTCGCAGGAGTTCAATGTCAGCACCTCGACGAGGCTGAATGTGCAGCTGAAGACCTCCAGCCTTGACGCTGTGGTGGTCAATGGTTTCTACACCCAGACGAAAGAGACGTTCACAGGAGCCGCCACCACGATCAGCGGCGACCAGCTCCTCGCCGTTTCCTCGACCAACCTGATGTCCAGCCTCGCGGCACTGACCCCAGGTATGGTGCTGGTGGAGAACAACATCGCCGGATCCAACCCTAACGCCGTGCCGTCGATTCTCATCCGTGGTGCGAACACGTTGATCACCAACGAGAGCGAGGAGGGAGTCAACAACCCTCTCATCGTGCTGGACGGAGTCGAGATCACGATGCAGGAACTCTACGACCTCGATATGTTCGACATCGAGCGAATCGATGTGCTGAAGGACGCATCTGCCACCATCCTTTACGGAGAGAAGGGAGCCAACGGTGTCATTGTCGTGGAGAGAAAGCATTCCGAGGAGGGCAAACTTAGGCTCAGCTACAACTTCGTGCCAAAGTTCAGCGTCCCTGACCTTTCGTCCTTCAATCTTTGCAGTCCTTACGAAAAACTTGAGATCGAGAGACTTTCAGGCCTTTACGACTCGGCTGACGGTTCGATGGATGAGGCCTACGACTACAAGCTCCAGCTCGTCCGCAAGGGCGTGAACCCGGACTGGCTTCACGCTCCTCTCCGCGTCCCTTTCAGCCACACGCACTCCTTGGCTTTGAGCTCGAGGGGTGAGAAACTGGAGTTCAGGGCGAACGCCAACTTCGGCGACACCTACGGAGTTATGAAGGGTGACAACAGACGCAACCTCGGAGTCAACTTCAGCATCAACTACCACCTGCGCAACAAACTGACCCTTTCGTACAAGAACAGCTTCTCGTTGAACAGGAGCATCGACTCTCCTTACGGAAGCTACAGCCAGTACTCCAAGATGAACCCTTACCTCCCGATGAAGGACGAGAACGGGGAATATTACAAATACTACTATTTCAATCCGTTCAGCACTTCCTCCACCAAGGTCTCCAACCCTCTGTACGAGGCGACTCTCTCAAGCTTCGGCAAGTCGCAGACCCAGTCGTGGACGAACTCGCTGTCAGGAAGATGGAACATCACCAAGGAACTCTACGTGACCGGTCAGGCCAACCTCGGCCTTTCCTGGAACAAGGCGGACACCTACGAGTCTCCGGATATGGCCAAGTACGAGAACAGCAAGCTGGCCGACAAGGGGCGTTACAGCCTTGCGACCGGAACAGGTGTCACGACCGACGGCAAGATTGTGGTCAACTATGGTAAGTCTTTGGACACCAAGGGGTCGATGTTCCGAATCAGCGCCGGTGGAAACATCCAGTACAGCAGAAAGCAGAACGCCTCCTTCCTGGCCACAGGCTTCATCAAGGACGAGCTTTCGGACCTCTCTTTCGCCCTCAGCTACCCGACCGGCCACCCGTCCGGATCAGACAAGGTCTCCACTGGAGTAGGAGTCTTCGCCAACGCTAACTTCAGCCTCTGGAACAGGTACTTCGTGGATGGATCCTACAGGGCTTCCGGCTCCTCGAAGTTCGGCTCGCACAACAGCTTCGCTCCTTTCTGGGCGCTTGGAGCCGGATGGCATCTCCACAACGAGAGGTTCATCAAGGACAACCTTCCTTGGATCAACACTTTGACATTCAGGTACTCGGCTGGCTATACGGGCAGCGTCTCGTTCGACTACTACCAGGCCAGGACCGTCTATCAGTACGACTCGAAGTACCAGTACGTCTCCGGAATCGGAGCGCTTCCTAAGCAGATGGGCAACCCTGACCTCAAATGGCAGAGAACTTTCAACAACAACTTCGGAATCACCGCAGCCTTCCTTGACAGCAGGTTCAATATGTCGCTCGATTTCTACTCGAACACGACCTACGATATGCTGATGGCTGTCAATCTTCCGCCGTCCGTCGGCACAACCTCGATGAACGTCAACTTCGGCCAGATGAACAACAAAGGTCTTGACCTGTCGCTTTCCGGCCAGATCATCAGGACGAAGGACTGGTTCTGGAGTATGACCCTCACCGGAGGCCACGTGATGGACAAGATCCAGAAGATCTCCGACGGTGTCAAGGATGACATCACCAATCCTTACGACAGCACCAAGCCGAAGATTCTCCTTCAGGAGGGTGGCTCGCAGTACGACATCTTCGCGATGCGCTCAGCCGGAATCGACCCTGCCACAGGAAAGGAAATCTACATCAAGAAGAACGGTGAATATACCTACAAGTACGATGAGGACGAGAGGGTCGCGGTCGGCAACACCAACCCGATTCTTCAGGGCTCCTGGATGAACACCGTTCGCTGGAAGGGACTTTCAGTCAGCGTCGCGACCACCTACACCTTCGGGGCTGACTACTACAACTCCACGCTTCAGGGCAAGGTAGAGAGTATAAACCCTGAATATAACGTTGACCGCCGCGTCTTCACCGACAGGTGGAAGCAGCCGGGAGACCACACCCGTTTCCTCGGCATCGGCACATCCACGGACACGAACCACTACTCCGAGAGATTCGTGGAGAAGCGTAACGAACTCTACATCTCCAGCATTCAGGTGATGTACGATTTTGCTCCGAAGTCGATCACCAGACTCGGACTCCGCAAACTGGCCGTGGGCATCGGCCTGTCCGACATCGCCCACATCTCGACGGTCAAGTTCGAGAGAGGAACCAGCTACCCGTACTGCCGCGGAATCAACCTGATCTTCAGGCCGACATTCTAAAATGGAGGAAAGACAATGAGAAACAAGATTATATTCATAGCAGCCGCCGTCGCCGTTCTTGCGACAGGGTGCGACAAATTCCTTGACGTGCATCCGAAAGGAGAGAAAATCAATATGTTCGAGACTGCCGAGGAATATGAGGACGCTCTCTACGGTGTCTATAGCGAGCTTACCGGAAGTACCCTCTACGGTCAGCATCTGCTCCTTCTTCCGGAGGTGCTGAGTCAGAATTTCACCTGTACAGACTACCGCTATGCGGAGCTTGCCGAGGGTGAGATGACCACGAACGGGGCCACTTCCACAAAGAAAGAGATCTGGAAGAACGCCTACTCGGTCATCAACCACGTCAACAACATCGTCGAACACGCCGAGGATGACGCCGACACCTACAGGCATTCCGGCCTTTACCTCGGAGAGGCGTTGGCCCTCAGGGCGTTCGTCCACTACGAGGTGCTGAAACTGTTCGGCCCTCCTTTCTGGGCCTCGGACAGCGAGAAGAAGACCACGATCCCTTACGTGACGAAATATTCATTCGACATCTCGCCGATGCTTTCCTACGACGAGGTTTGCGCCGCCATCCTCGCCGACCTCAAAAGGGCCGAGGAATATCTCACCGAGGACGAGAGCCTTATTCCTGCCGTGAGGAACAACAGTGCGCTGGACTTCACCGAGGCAAGGATAGCCCACATCAATCTCTATGCTGTGCAGGCTCTCATCGCGAGGGTCTATTGGAGTATGGATGATCTGGACAACGCCGAGACCTACGCCGAGAAGGTGATCGGAAGCGGCAAGTTCACTTTCCGTCCGACCAGCGCCTTCGTGCAGCCGGACAACGGAACATTCGATCTGAACGAGACGATCTTCGGACTGTACATAAATGATGAGACTTCGATGATGAAGAAACTCAACATCAACGGCTCCGGCGCCTCGTCCGCCCTTGTGATCGCCACGGACTATTCCTCCGTCTATGAGAAAGACAGCGGGGCGTCCACTGACTACAGACTTTCCGCCTGGTTCGATGTGTCGTCCTCCCTCTGCCGCAAACTGGTGAACAACTGCTTCATCACCGGGGAAAACTCCTACAGCGGCAAGTCCATCCTTGGCTACGATGTCATCAGGATTCCGGAGATGTACTACATCGTCGCCGAAGCCAACATCGACAAAGACCAGAAAAAGGCGGTTGAATATTTCGACGCTGTCCTGAAGTCCAGAGGCCGCGAGACTCTTGAAGAGTCCGGGACTGCCCTCACCAAGGATCTGCTGTTCGAGGAGCGTAAAAGAGAGTTCTACTGCGAGGGTCTTACCTGGATGGATATGAAGAAAGAGAAGAAGGACATCCTCACGGTGTCCGGAAAGACACTTCACGGAGACTTGGCTTCCACCTACACCCTGACGATTCCGGATGAGGAACTGGAGTCAAGAAAGGACATCAACAACTAATGGAGGATCAGAGAATGAAGAAAGGAATATATTCATTGGCGGCCGCAGCGCTTCTGCTCGCTTCCTGCGACGGAACGTGGATAATGTACGACACGGCTCAGAAAGACCACATCTATTTTCAGGATAGGGAACAGACTCTTGTCAAGTCCTTCGCCCTTTTGGCGGATGACGAGATAGAGGTCGAGGCTCCGGTCTATATTATGGGAACCGTCTCCGACAAGGATCGCCAGTTCAAGGTCGAGAGTGTTCCGAGCGAGGAAGGTGACACGATCCGCTTCGGCGGCATCACCTATCCGGTGATCTCTGCCCGCGAGGGAGTTGATTTCGAGGTGGGGGAGTGCGTCATTCCTGCCGGAGCGACCAACACCAAGGTCACGGTGACGCTCAAACGCCAGCCGGAGATGAAGGAAGGCGGCTACGTCCGTGTCCTCCTCAGGCTTGTCCCTTACGAGAACTTCGAGCCGCTTCCCGCGGACAGCACCGCCGTGAGCGAGATCAAGACCCCTTATTTCCAGGTCTATGTCAATGACGGGGATCCGGCCTGCCCTACCTGGTGGAGACCGGCCACCAACAAGCCGTCTGGCTGGGACTACGACCTCGGCAATTTCTACCCGGACAAGTTCAGAAAACTTCTGGATCTTTTCCACAAGACAGAGGAGAGCAATCCTACGTTCTACGAGTATTGTGTGGCTCTTTACGGAGAGAACCTTGACGCGGAGCCTTCCACGGAGAACAACAAGATGAACCGCTTTTGGCGTCAGACCTACTCCGCCGCCTGGGCCAACTACGTCTTCTGCCCTCTGTACGAGTACTATGAGAAGTACTACGCCGAGCATCCTGACGACCCTAATTTCGAGGTGATGGGCAGCGACAAGGTCAACATCAACAACCGCGTCGGCTGGGGTGACCCTCGCAGCGGCAAATATGGCTTCCTCAATTAATCGAAAACAAAATGAAACGAATATTCCAACTTTTCTCGGCGCTGACGCTGCTCTGTGTGGCCGCGTCATCCTGCTGGAAGATCGATGAAGGCTCGTCGAACGTCCTGACTCCGATAGAACTCAAGGCCGCGTCCGACACGATCAACGCCGATCTCGGTGTCGAGCTTAAATACGAAGGTCTCTCCGTCAAGAGTGACCTTGACGTCACCTACGAATGGACTTTCGGACAGCCGGCTGACGGCAAGACCGTGGCTGACCACATCTTCAAGACCGGGACGATGGAGGACATCTCCTCATCTCCGACCATCGACTACACATTCACCAAGATTGGCACGTTCATCCTCCGCCTCAGGGCCGACAACGGGGAAAGCATCCAGTACAAGTACTTCACCCTGAATGTCAACTCCGGCTACGACGAAGGAGTGACCGTCCTGAGCAACAGCGAGTCCGGCGAGGGTCACCTTACTTTCATCAAGACTTTGACATCGGAGGAGTCCGCCGCAGGAAAGCAGGAAGTTTTCCCGGATGTATTCTCGTCCATCAACCCTGGCCAGACACTCAGGAACGGAAAGGAACTCTTCATCTCCAACGCGACCGTCAAGAAGGTAGATTATTCCGGCCTTCTCATCGCCACTGACGACGAGAACGGGACGATGTGGCACATCGAGACAAGCACATTCCAGCTGTTCAAGAAGTCTTCAATGACTTCGGAGGGCTTCAGATTCAAGTCTTTCGGCGGGGAGTTGGCTTCGACTGCCGGATTCGCGGCGTTCCTCCTCGGAGAGAACTCCCACATCTACCGCTACGATATGATGATGGGTGACTACACGGATATGATCGACATCAAGCCGATGACCCACATCTTCGGAGGTGTCTCCCGCAAGAACTCCACATCCGCGACCATCCGCACTCCGTACTTCCGCAATGCGGACAGCCTCGGTGTCAGGAGAAGCGCCTCCGCGGGAACGCTCTACTACACCCTTGACGGCTACAGTGTTGTGAATATGGCCACGCTCAGAACCGGCACCAGCAACACGCTCTACGTCCTGTTCAGAAGCAAGACCAACCTGGACGAGTATCTCATCAAGAACACTGACGGAATCGGTGGCTCCGGAACGTTGAAGACCTGGGGCAAGGACGTGAAGTTCACGACCTCTGACCTCAAGATGGACAGCGACAGCAAGTTCGTGAACACCAAGCACTCCGCTGATGTCTATTATGCGTTCGACAACGCCATTTACCGCTGGTCTCTGATAAGCGCTCCGGTCAGCAAGCCTGTCATCACACTCCCTGACGGGGAACAGATCCGCACCATCGCCACCAACTTTATGGGCAAGAACACCGGCGACAACGGCGAGGATCTGCTTTATGTGGCGACCTACAATCCGTCCAGGGCGGGTGAGAAGAAGGGCAGCCTGTACGTCTATAGGTTCTCCGACGACACCCTTGTCAAGTCCTACGAAGGAATATTCTGGGATCCTGCCTCGGTTGTCTATAAGTATCGAGTAAATTAAAACGCTGATAATCAATATGCTATTTGTGACTAAAAGGAGTGTTCTCCTTACTTTGATCGCCGCCGCGCTGATGGTTCCGTCCACAGACGCGGCAGCGTCCGTGTTTAAGAGTAAAAAGAAAAAGAAGGCTCAGACCGAGGCCGCGGCCGCCCCGAAACCGGCGCCGAAGAAGAAGCAGACCCCTTATCAGAAACTGATGAAGGAGGTGGCGGATTCCGCTAAAAGCAAGACATTCTGCCTCTACCGGACCTCGAAAGACAAGATCTATATGGGCTTCCCAAGGAATATGATGGGACGCAGGATGCTTGTCGGAAGCACAATCACCGCCACGAGCAATCCGTCCTACGTGAACGTCGGACATAAGTATGTGAAACCGACCTACTTCCAGATCGATCTTCAGGACAGCCTTGTCGTGCTGACAGTTCCAGGGACGAACGCCACGAGTTCCGAGCCGGGGATGCAGGCCGCTTTGGAACGCAATTATATTCCTAAGGTGTTGAGAAGGATCGCCGTCCAGGCGACCAGCAAGGACAGTTCGGAGGTGATCTTCGATGTCACTTCTCTGATAAATTCTGTCGCGCCCAAGGGAACCAATTTCTCCCTGACCAAGGCCGCTGACGAGAAATCGACTTGGTTCGGTGAGCTCAAGGCATTCAATGACAACGCCTCTGTGAAGGTGCATTCCAACGTGGATTTCACGAAGACTTTCCTGATGATGAAGGGCAAGGTCGGATCGGGCTCTCTGGCCTACACTGTCTCCTTCCTTCTTCTTCCGGAGAATCCGATGCCGGCCCGCGTCCAGGACTCCAGGATAGGTGTGTTCCCGGTAGGCCCGGGAGAGGGAAGTGTCAAGTACAACCTCACCTCCGCCGAGGACGGCTTCAAGGGCTATGTGCTGGCTTCCCGCTGGAGGCTTGAGCTCTCTGACACGACCGCTTGGAGGAACGGACAGAAAGTGACGGTCAGGAATCCGATCGTCTGGTACGTGGACAATTCCTTCCCGGAGGCGTGGAAGACTCCGATCAAGGACGGTGTGCTTGCCTGGAACAAGGCTTTCGAGGCCATCGGTCTCAAGGATGTGATGCAGGTGAGGGACTTCCCGGCCGCGGAGGAGGATCCCGCCTTCGATCCGGACAACCTGAAATATTCCTGCATCCGCTATGTCCCTGACGCTACGATGAATGCGATGGGCCCGTCCTGGGTCGATCCTGTGACTGGTGAGATTCTGAACGCCTCCGTGTTGGTCTATAACGATGTCATCAAGCTCATCAACAACTGGCGCTTCGTCCAGACCTCGCAGGTCGATGAGAAGGTGCGCGCCGTGAAGATGCCGCAGGACATCCTCGACGAGTCGCTTGTCTATGTCATCTCGCACGAGATCGGCCACACTCTCGGCCTTATGCACAATATGGGGGCTTCGTCCGCCTACCCGACAGACTCGCTGCGCAGCGCCACCTTCACCGCAAAGTACGGCACGACTCCGTCGATTATGGACTATGCCCGCTTCAACTATGTGGCTCAGCCACAGGACAAGGACGTGAAACTTGTACCTCCGTCCCTCGGAGTCTATGACGAGTATGCGATCAAATGGCTCTACACTCCTGTGCCTGACGCGAAGGACATCTGGGATGAGGCCGCAACGGCCGGGAAGATCATCGACGGGAAGGCCGGTGACCCGCTCTACCGCTACGGGGCGCAGCAGTTAACCACATCCTTGACTTACGGAGCCTACGATCCGAGCGCCCGTACGGAGGATCTTGGTGACGATCCGGTCAAGTCGAGCGACTACGGCATCAAGAACCTTAAGTTCATCCTTCCGAAGATGAACGAGTGGATCGGCTCTGATGATTCTGATTTCACCCACAGAAACGATCTTTACGTTCAGCTGACAAACCAGTACTACCGCTATGTCAACAACGTTCTGGCCCAGGTCGGCGGAATCTACCTGAACAAGGTGAAGGACGGCTCTTCCGTGAAGCCGTCAACGCCTGTCTCACGCAAGGTTCAGAAAGCCTCTCTGAAATGGGTTGTCGCTCAGCTTCGCTCCTCTTCGTGGCTCAACGATGTGTCGGTGGCTTCGAATCTGCCGCTTGCCACACCGCAGTCCAATAAGATCTGCGCCGCTGTGGCCAAGGCTCTCGCCTCCACCGTACCGACGAACGTGATGCTCGCCTCAGCCGTTTCCGGCACCGACAGGCGCTACACGGTCAATGAATATTATGACGACCTCTACAGCGAGGTGTTCGCCTCCTCGATAGCCGGCCGCAAGCTGACTTCGGAGGAAAAGACCCTCCAGAGGGAAGTCCTGACCGCCTCGTCGAAGGATGTCAAGTCAATGCTGTCCAAATCCCTGACCGGGGATGATGAATATTCCGCCGAGTCGATGTGGTGCGGATTCGATGACACCTTCCTCGGAGAGGGTGACGCTCCTTACCAGAAGAGCGTCAGCGTCCAGTCGATCGACGAGACCGACGGATGCAGGATCGTCTTCCTGAACAAGGTCAAGGCTTTGGCCTTGTCCCGCAGGTCTTCCGCTCCGGCCGAGGACAAAGGACATTACGAGTACCTTCTCGCCCGTGTTAACGCCGCCCTTCAGATCTATAAATAGTGGTTCGGCGCTTCGACAGGCTCAGCGACCGTAAGCTCACCAACCGTGGTTCGGCGCTTCGACAGGCTCAGCGACCACAATCTCACCAACCGTGGTTCGACGCTTCGACAGGCTCAGCGACCACAATCTCACCAACCGTGTTCGTAAATCTCACCGATCGGTCGCTGAGCTTGTCGAAGCGCCCTAAAGAATATATTAATATAATGAAAATAAAACAATTACTAACAGCGTCTCTGGCCGCGTTGGTCGTCTCGGCCTGCTCGACCCTCAAGGATGGCGAGTACAATCTTTCCGTGGTCTCCACCAGTGACGGTCACGGCAACTGGTTCGCCCGCCCTGTTGAGGACGGAGGCAAGACAAGAGGCACGATTATGTCCCAAAGCAAGTTTGTGAACGAGGTCAGAAGCGACAAGGGCGCTGACAATGTCATCCTCATCGACGCCGGAGACAACATATTCGGTGGTGGCGCTCCGTTCTACTACAACTTCGTTGACACGACCGGAAGCCATCTCTATCCAAGGCTCGCCGCCTATATGGGGTATGACGCTGTCGTCGCCGGGCATTCTGATTTCGAGTCCGGCCACCGTGTCTATGACCGTGTCTCCAAGGAGATGAGAAAGGAAGGAATCCCGTTCCTTGCCGGCAACGCCTTCTCGGAAAAGACCGGCAAGAGGTATTTCCCTGTATATTCAATAATAAAGAAGGGAGGAGTGAAGGTCGCTGTCCTTGGCTACACCAACGCCGACATCGCCGCCCTGATGGACAAAAGTCTCGTCGAGGGCATAACCTTCAAGTCGCTTCTGCCTCTGGTTCAGGAGGATGTCGATAAGATCCGCTTTAAGGAGAAGCCCCATCTCGTGATTGTGGTCGCGCACACGGCGATGGGAAAAGGTGACGGCCAGAACCTTGAGAAACAGGGACTTGATCTCTTCCAGAGTCTCAAAGGCGTCGATCTTGTCATCGTCGGACACGACCATTCCTCCAAGGTGATGAAGTCCGACAGCCTCACGCTCGTGAACTGCGGACGCGCCGGTCAGTACGCCGGACTGACCGACATCAAACTGATTGTCAAGGGCGGAAAGGTCGTAAGCCGTTCGTTGTCCGCTGACGTGGTCTCTCTTTCAAGTGAAAAGTACGACACCGCTATGGACGAGGCGTTCAGTGACGACTACGAGAAAGTCCGCACCTTCAATGTCGCCCCTGTCGGGACAATCAAGAAGGATCTCGTTTCAAGAGAGTTCTACTACAAGCAGTGCGACTACCTTAACTTCCTCCACGCCCTCGCCTTGAGCGCCTATCCGGTTGACATCTCCCTGTCAGCCACCCTCCTCATCGACGGAGTGGTCCCTGCCGGGGAGGTCCGCTACCAGGACATCCGCAAGGTCTATCCTTACGAGAACAAACTGGTCGTGCTGAGACTGACAGGTTCCGAGATCAAGAAATATCTGGAGGCCAGCTACGACGCTTGGATCAACACCGTCCAGACACCTTCGGAGGATTCCCACATTTTGAGAATCAAGCAGTCCAAGGACTATTCCTCCGGCAAGATGGCCTGGAAGCTCGCCAAGAGCCCGGCCAACTTCGACTCGGCCGCCGGCATCAACTACACTGTCGATGTGACAAAGCCGGAGGGCTCGCGCGTTGCCATCACCGGAATGGCCGACGGCGGCGCTTTCGAGATGGACAAGGAATATACCGTCGCGATTACCTCTTACCGGTCAGTAGGCTCCGGTGGTCTGCTCAAAGCAGCCGGACTGACGGACGCGGCTTCTGTCGAAGAGCGGATTGTCTATCGCGGCCCTGAGTTCAGGACAATACTTTACAAGTACTTCAAGAAGCACGGAAGTGTGGATCCTGAAGTCATCGGTGATCCTAAACTCGTGGGAACCTGGAGGTTTGTCCCGGACTTCGCTCCGGAAGCGATCAAGGCCGATGTTGAGCTGCTCTATGGAAAGTAATTGATTCTAAATGATGAATATGTTGAAATTGGTTATAAAAGATTCTGTCCTTGCGGTGGCTCTGACGCTCACCGCAGGGACTTATTCATTCGCACAGGCTCCGGCGATTCCGGAGGTCAGAGCCGCTATCGAGAGTGAATATGGCGTGAAGGACGCCGTGGTCAAGTACGACACGTACTCTGAGATGATGGCTAACCCTGACAAAATGGGAGGGGAGTATTATATGTATCAATTTGATGATGTGAAGATGACTCCGGCTCCCAAGGGCTACAAGCCTGTCTATATCAGTCACATCGGCCGTCACGGCGCAAGATTCGCCACCGATGAGAAAGTGTATGAGAACCTTCGTGATTTGTTCAAGAAGGCATACACCGATGGAAAACTCACCGCAGCCGGTGAGGATCTTTACAGGAGGTACGAGGCTCTCTATCCGTCTGTAGCCCGCCAAGGTGGTGAGCTGACCCACAAGGGACAGGCTCAGCAGAGAGGTATCGCCGACGTGATGTTTAAAAACTTCCAGGATGTCTTCAAGGGAAAGACCAGAGCCGAGGTGCAGAGTACGACCACGCCGCGCGTGATTATGAGTATGCTCTCGTTCACCAACGAGCTCAAGAATCTGGACAGCGACCTGAGTTTCAATTTCGAGTGTAGCAAGAGACTGCTACCGGACATCCATCCGAACAGCGCCTCTAACCCTGCTAGAGTGAAGATCAAGGTCCCTGACAAGGCCAAAGCCCAGTCTGACAGCCTGCTGGCGTCAAGACTTGACCTCAGGAAGTTCAGCTCCGGCTACTTCAACGACACAGACTACCTCGCCAAGTCCTACGGCCTGTATCAGTTTGTGATTGATCTCCGTACCGTCATCGTGGATTTCCAATGTCTTGATTTCGAGCCTTCCGACAATTTCTCGGACGTGTTCACTCCTGATCAGTTGTTCGGTGTCTGGGAATCTTGGAACTACAACGGCTATCTTCGTATGGGCCGCTCTCCGATGACAGGCGGCAAAGGATGTATGAGCTGTGCGGCCGTGCTTCGCAATATGGTGGAGTGCGCCGACCGTGACCTCGCCTCCGGTGATGTCCAGCTGAGCCTCCGCTTCACGCACGACATCGCCGTCCTGCCTCTTGTCTCCTATATGAAAGTGGACAACTTCGGCGCCGTGGTGAACGATCCTGGCGACGTGAAGAACTGGTGGAGATGCGACTTTATGCCTATGGCCGCCAACCTCCAGCTCATCTTCTACCGCTCGAAGCGTAATCCTGAGATCCTCGTCAAGGTTCTCTTCAACGGCCACGAAGCCTCCCTCCCCATCCCCCAGTCCGCCCCGTCCTTCTACTCCTGGACCGCCTTCAAGGACTATTACAAAAACTGATAAGTTTTATTATCTTTGCAATACGGCCTTGGATTATCACCACGAGTCCTTGGCCGTGATGAAAGATGAGAGCTTATAACCTGGGGTTCATCTCCGATGAAGACATCTATGCGCACGTGCAGAACACAGTGCGCCTTTATCGTCGTAGCATTGACCTGAGCAAGTTCAATGAGAACATAGCGGATCCGATCAAATTGACTTTCGATGCCAAGGTTTACGGGAAAACGATAGAGCAGGTCATCACCGAGGAGTGTTTCCGGCAGATAGACAAGTCGAACACTAACCGTATCGGCTATTTTCACCAGCAGTTGTTCAACTATGCCGGTGAGGATTGGATCGTTCCTAAGGCAGGGTTTGATGTCGAGAACCATTCAAGGCATATCTTCGTGGAAATGAAGAACAAGCATAACACGATGAACTCCGCGTCCGCTCAGAAGACTTATATGAAGATGCAGAACAAGCTTCTGGAAGATGATCAGGCTACTTGTTATCTTGTGGAAGTCATTTCGACAAGATCCAAGGATGAACCTTGGAAGGTGTCGATAGATGGCCGTCCGTATCAGCACAACAGAATCCGTCGAATGTCTATGGATAAGTTCTATGAGCTTGTCTTTGGGGACAGGATCGCTTTCTACAGACTTTGCGTCGCATTGCCTGATGTCATAGAGGATGTCGTGGCTGACAACAAGGAACTTGCATTCAGCAATTCCGTCTATGAGGAACTGATGAGTTTCAATCCTGATGTGCTGAAGAGTCTTTATCTCTTGGCTTTCTCGACTTATGAGGGATTTGACTCCCTTTGCCAATGCAGCAAAATAGGATGAAAGCGGTTGACACAAGAATATCCCCGAATAATTTCGCTGACGTGATGGGGGTTTCCCGCTCTACAGTCCGTTCCTGGATTGATTCGGGAAAATATGTCCTTGAGGACGGTGGTGAGTTTCTGATGAGAAATTTGAAGAACGTACCGGAGATCTCTCGGATGTTGTCCGGACAATGGGATGAGGAACTTGGCACAAAGCCGTCCAGACCTTACACTTCAGTGGAACTTTTCGCCGGAGCCGGTGGCCTTGCCCTTGGGATGGAGAAGGCCGGATTTCAACATCTTCTGTTGAACGAGTTTGACCATAATGCCTGCGAGACTTTGAGGCTTAACAGGCCGGACTGGAATGTCGTTGAAGAGGATATTCATTCCGTGGATTTTTCCGGCCTGTGCGGAAAGGTTGACTTTCTGTCAGGAGGATTTCCTTGTCAGGCGTTCTCGTATGCAGGCAAGCGTCTCGGTTTTGAGGAGACGCGCGGCACATTGTTTTTTGAGCTTGCCAGGGCTGTAAAGGAAATTCAGCCGAAGGTCTTTCTTTGCGAGAATGTCAAAGGCCTTATGGAACACGATGGTGGCCGTACTTTGGAGACAATCACTGATGTGATAAAAGAGTTAGGATATTCATTGGTCCCTCCTCGTGTCCTGAAGGCTGTGATGTACAAGGTCCCTCAGAAGAGAGAGCGTCTTTTTTTGATAGCGATAAGGAATGATTTCGCCGATAAGGTCACATTTGAGTGGCCTGCTCCATTCGATCGGGTTATGACTTTACGCGATGCTTTTTACGCCGGGGATCTGTACCCTGTTGATGTCCCGGAAAGCGAGTGCCAGCAGTATCCGGAAAAGAAAAGGAAGGTGATGGAACTCGTGCCGATGGGTGGGGATTGGCGTGACTTGCCGGAGGACGTGGCTAAGGAATATATGAAAGGCAGCTATAATCTGGGAGGAGGAAAGACCGGAATGGCGAGAAGGCTTTCTTTGGATGAGCCAAGCTTGACATTGACCTGCGCTCCAGCCCAAAAGCAGACGGAACGCTGTCATCCTACCCAGACTCGTCCGCTGTCAGTCAGGGAATATGCCAGAATCCAAACTTTCCCGGATGATTGGAACTTTTCCGGGAATATGTCGTCCAAGTACAAGCAGATAGGAAACGCTGTGCCTGTCAATCTTGCTTATGCCGTCGGCCGTGCTGTCGTACGTCTGTTGAATCAGATAGAAAAACTGTAGTCAACGTGTTTTTCCGCGGCTGCCCGCGTGATCTCACCGCGCCTTTGCGAGGCGCTTGAGCTCGCAGTCGGCTTTGATTTTGTCTATTATGGCACAGACTATCCTGTAGGTCTTGCTGTCTTTGGTGTAGTTGGCGGGAACGGTGAAGTTGACGCGGCCCTGGTGCTGGAGAGTCTTGGCGAAGGCCTTTTTCTTAGGGTTGGCCTCGTCATAGACCGCGATGGCGTGACCGCCGAACATCGTGACGATCTTCATACAAGGAATGTCCGTCTCTCCGTCACCGAAGTAGATCATCTGGGAGTAGGGGATTCTCTTCTTGTCCTCGGCGATGCTCTCGTTGACCATCTTGTTGTCGTGGGCGCTGAAGATGCCCTTGTTGATCTTGAAGATGTACTGGGTCTTGGCCGTGTAGTCAACGGCTATTCCCGGCCACTCTGCCTCTCCGTCCTTGTTGTACATAAAGGAGCAGGCGAAGATGTGCTTGAACTCCTTGGCTATCGGACTGCCCTCGATGATCTCCTTCAGGCCGGACGAGTTGATGTAGTGCTCGACTGTCACGCCGCACTCATCGCCATATTCATTGATCATCCTGAACCAGTCCTTGACTCCGTCGAAGAGCCGGATGTGGCGGCCGAACTTGCGGAAGTCGCTCCTGCGGAGGGTTATCCCGTTCTTTTTGGCCTCGTCGAACATCATTTTCATATACGACAGCACATTGCTCGCGTCCTGTCCGACGGCCAGTCCGTCGCTCATCCTCCAGAACTCCTCCGGGGTCTTGCCGATCGCCTGGATGAATCCGAACTCCTGCATATTCCCCGGAGAGAGGGTTCCGTCGAAGTCGTAAATCAGCGCTACAATTGGTTTTTTCTTCATAATTTCGCCACAAATAACCGATTTCCACAAATATAGTATTTATTCTTTTGAAGAATCCGTGAGTTTCCGTTATTTTTGCCAAGATA
>CAYZKZ010000051.1:0-20393 GCA_964479325.1 uncultured Muribaculaceae bacterium | reverse complement strand
ACGCCTCTTATTTTATTGATTATCAGCCGCTAAATGCTTTTTTAAGGAGCGACTACATAACAATTATCGGCGGGAAAGAGGCAGACGACATCAACAATCCTGACACCCATGTAACAGACGATGAGTGGGTAAGAAATTTTCTCGACAGAGTTCTTGACTCGCTGCCGCTGAGCTGCAAACAAATCCTTAAAATGTTCTATTGGGAGGGTCTCCCGATGGATATGATCGCCCCGACAATGGGGCTGAAGAACGCCAACTCGGCGAAAACCACAAAGAACAGATGTATGGACAAATTCAAAAAAATAGCGACAGACCTGCTCGCCGATGACGAGAAAGCCGAGGAAGCCATCCGCCGCACCGTGGAGCGTAATGCCCTCCGTGACCTTCTTGAGCGCTTCCGCCAGGAAGACTCCGGCGAGATCGCCACCGCCGCCTGCAAGACTGACAAGGAGAAGAAATAGCCTATGGATTCTCCACAAGCCCCATCTCCTTGGCTTTGAGGCGCATCAGGGCGGCGGCTTCGTCGAAATTATTGCCGATCTGGCCGTCAAGGATGGCTTCTTTGACATAGTCTTTCAGGATGCCGATCTCCTTGCACGGGGAGAGGCCGTAGATCTCCATAATGTACTCGCCGGTGATCGGGTTCCTGAAATTGCGGATGGCGTCCTTGGCCTCGACCTCGACCAATTTGCGCTTGACAAGCTCGAAATTCTGGCGGATTCTCGCGACCTTGACGGGATTCTTGGATGTGATGTCAGCGTTGCACAGAAGCATCAGGTCATCAATCTCATTGCCGGCGTCAAAAAGCAGACGGCGCACCGCCGAGTCAGTGACCTCCTCATCCACAAGGGCTATCGGACGATGATGCAAACCCACCAACTTCTGGACGTACTTCATCTTCTCGTTCAAAGGCATCTTCAGGGACTTGAATATCCTCGGAACCATCTTCGCGCCCACAACCTCGTGGCCGTGGAACGTCCAACCCACAGACGGGTCGAAACGCTTGCTGACCGGCTTTCCGATGTCGTGCAAAAGGGCAGCCCAGCGCAGCCAGACATTCGGCTGGGTGCGGACAGACTCGACGAAACCGTCACCGCCCTCCTCCGGAGTGAAGTCCTTCAAGGTTCCGGCGGCGATCCCCTCGATCTCCGAGGCGGCGACATTGTCCACAACCTGGAGAGTGTGGGAGAAAATCTCCTTATGTCCTTTTCCGTCAACGGATTCCACGCCCTTGAGTTTCAGAAGATCCGGGAGGATATATTCAAGAAGTCCGGTCTCGTCCATCAGTTTGAAGCCCATCGATGGGTGCGGGGTGACGAGAATCTTGTTCAGTTCCTCGACGATGCGCTCCTGGGAAAGGATAGTCATCCGGTCCCGCATATTCCTCATCGCCCTGAGTGACTCAGGCACAATGGTGAATCGCATCTCCGGCGTGCTGAGTTTGGTGGCGAACCTGATGGCGCGGAGCATCCTCAACGGGTCGTCGCTGTAGGTCTGCTCCGGTTCCAGAGGGGTGCGGATGATTCCGGCCGCAAGGTCGCGTATGCCGCCGAACGGATCGACGAGAGCGCCGAAGTCCTCTTTCTGGAGACTGAACGCCATAGCATTGATTGTGAAATCCCTGCGTTCCTGATCCTCCTCAAGCGTGCCATCCTCCACAATCGGCTTTCTGGAATCGTGGCGGTAGGATTCCTTGCGGGCGCCGACGAACTCGATCTCGGCGCCGTGGTATTTCAGCATAGCCGTGCCGAATGTCTTGAAGACCGACACGTTGCAGTGCCGTTTTTCCTTCTCCTCAATCTTGGCGGCCACGGCCTCGGCCAGCCCGATACCGCTTCCCTCCACCACGATGTCGATGTCGTCGTTAGGTCTTCCGAGAAAGCAGTCACGCACATAGCCGCCGATCACGAAAGCCCTGACTCCCAGCTCCTCGGCAGCCGCCGACACGATCCCGAAGATCGGACGGTCAAGATACCCTTGTGTTATTGTCGCACCCATAAATTTCTATTTCTGCATAGTCTCCCAATCCGGGAAAGACTTCATCTGAGCGTAAGTCTCCCCCGTCCGCTCGAATCCGAAAGTCTTCAAGCCATTGGTTATCACCACAAATCTAACATTCAAAACCAGATTGTACCGCAGCGCCTGCTCCAGCACCTCCCTGCTCATCTCCACATTCTCCCTCTTGCACTCGACCACCATCAGCGGGGACGTGTCCCTGCCATAGACGAGAATGTCGGCCCGGAAATCCTTCCCTCCGAACTTCATCGCCACCTCGCTCATCATCATGTACTCCGGAACCTTCAGCCGCTCCTTCAGCACACCGATGAACCACTGCCGCACCCTCTCCTCCGGCGTCAGCGCCACCTCCTTCTTCCTCAGCGGATCCCAAATTGTCTGTGCCTGCCGCGCCATCCTATTCTTTTATGAATATGTCAATGAATATACTCCTACTCGTTTCCACCCTCTTTTTCCGGCACGGTGGCGGTGACAGTGGCGGCGGAGGCGGTGTCCGACTTCGCGGCTTTGAGGGTACGGCGGTAAATGTCGTCAATCACCAGGCCGGAAAGAGTCATTCCGAATATGGCGGTGACGTGGACCGTGGTCCCGTTGATCTGAGCCTTCGAGGAACACCACTCGTGATTCAGCAGATCCGGATTCCCCGGCCCGTTCTGGGCCTTCGGACACATACATTTCTCCGTCCCGCAGCTCTGGCAATGCCCTCTGTTAGGAAGCACCTCGTCATCATAGACGCAAAGGAACTTCCTCGAAGGCAAGGTTTTGGTCCTCTTCATCCTCTTCCTCAAAGCGGCGCCCAACGGACAACCCCTCACGTCCCAGAACTCAGCCACCTTGATCTTTAGCGGATCCACCTTCAACGCAGCCCCGAGCGAGCAGTAGAATCTCGCCTTTGAGGCCGTCGCCTTCAGAATCAGATGCACCTTGTCCTTCAGGGAATCCACAGCGTCGATGACGTAGTCATATTCATCAAGATTGAACTGGTCCGCCGTCTCCTCGCAGTAGATCTGCTGCACGGCGGTTATCTCGGCCTTCGGGTTGATCTCAAGCAGACGCGCCTTGAGAGCGTCCACTTTCACCTGGCCCACAGTCTTCGTGGTAGCCATCAGCTGACGGTTCACGTTCGTGATGCAGACCCTGTCCGAATCCACAATCGTCAGTTTGGTAACTCCGCTTCTCACAAGGCCTTCCGCACACCAGCTGCCGACACCTCCGACTCCGAGTATGATCACCTTCACAGCCGCCAGCGCCTCCATCACGTCATCGCCCAGCAGCAGTTCAGTCCTGTTGTAAATCGCCTTCTCTATCGTGTTCTTTGCCATAGCCTGCAAAGTTAATCATTTCCCGAATATTAATAAGCCGTCAGGGGGAACAGTTCCGCCAAATAATTCGTGCCGAGGCCTGAAATTCGAAACTGCGACCTGACGGCAAAAATAAAATTCGGGGGAATCTGAAACAAATCCGGGATATTCATCGTATCTTTGTCACATCGCTTGGGGATGTTCTGGTTTTGACAGCAATGATTCTGGGCGGTAAGCACGTCGGGCACCTGGAGGGCCGGCCCGTAAAAATGGATCTCCAAAAATTTAGTTGCTGATAACAACTACGCACTCGCTGCCTAATCGGCCAAGTCGCTTAGCTTAATCCGAGCCGCCAAGGATGCGGCTCCGACGAGTATCCCGCGGACATTACGCCTTCTCTGTTCCGAGTTCGGGGTATCATTCAAGAAGGACGCACCGGAGGACTCCTTTAAATCCGGCCAAGACCCAAAGGATAAGCTTCGGTTAGCCCGTCATCCGGCAGGCCGCGGCCGACAACCAAAGGACGAATAAGCGTGTAGAAAGCTGTTTGGTACGTTGTTTGGACGGCGGTTCGACTCCGCCCATCTCCACAAAAAACGCCTCCCGGACTCTCCGAGGGGCGTTTTTCGTGTCCGCCCGTTCCCGGCTCAAGGGGAAGGGCGCAATTCCTTACCACAGGCATCAATGTTTACCTTTTTCCGAAACGAGCATTATTAAGAAAAATGATTATGCTTATGGAACAGAACCTCAACCCGGAATTATGCGCAAATGCAAAGGCGAAAACAAAAGGCCGCGTTAGAACAGGAATACTCCTGATTGACAAAGTATTGGGCACCAATGAGAAAGGTGTCACGGACAAGTACAGTTGGAAGTTTATGCGGACAACCTGGCTGCTCACAGGACTCTTCTTCGCTGTCTGCCTGTTCATTGACTCAAATGAGACTTGCCAAAATTTAATGAACCGGATTTTCGGAATGCACTTTGATGAACTTTCATTCCTTGCCCTTCCTATATGGATTATTGTGTCTGGAATGATGTTCGCCTTGTGGACAGAGATGGAAAAAATCGTAGGTATCCTCTACTCCTCAACCGCTATATGGGCCTATGTGAAAATAGTTGAGGCAAACAACAGGGTAATGATGTTTATGAATGTCCACGCAGGCGATGCGATTTGTGGAGACGGATTATCTATTCTTGGGAACAACGGGTTCATTATAATGATGGCGGCCGCCCACATCCTCTTCTGCGCCGGAGTCCTGATTCAAAGTCTGTTAGGAAAAAGATTATATTCAGGAAAACTTCTGGTCACAATAATCATTATCCTTCTGTCCGTCATAGGTCTCCGTATTATAGACTGGGTTAATGAGGATCTGGTGCTGATTGCCACAATTTTCCTTCTGCCTGTGATGTTCAGATGCCGTTTCTTCTATAGAATCACCAGACCCTGGCCAGTCAAGGTGTTGCTGATAGCGCTGACAATCATATCCATAACAATCGGAAACGTCAGGTTAGAAAACGCAACCGCTTATTCTCTTATCGAACTGCTGACCATCGAAGTATCCATCTCAGCGATTTTCAAGGCAATCCACTGTATCCCAATGGCTTTCAGGGTAGGTATCCGCTATATTCCAAAGGCTTTCAGGGTCTGTGTAAGATGGATAAAGGAATTCTAAAAATCGGATATGGCTCAGTCTAACCTGTCACACATAACTAAAAAGAGGGTGGCCAAGACTTTTAGCCACCCTCTTTTATATTATATACCTCGCCTTACTGCTGGCTCAGGAACGTTTCGGCGGCGGCGAGAGCCTTGGACGGGCCTTCGGATTGAATCCTCTCGAATGTGAAGGCGGAGAGGGCTTCGGAAAGCTGCCGGAGTTTCTTCTCGTCTCCGGAATCCTGCCACTGCTGACGCAGAATGCGTACCTTCTCGTAGGACTGGATGCCTTCGGTCAGTTTGGAGAAACGGACGCTTCCCCGGCCACCGGGATAGACGATGAAGCAGTCTCCGGCTGGCCAGGTACGGAAGCGGCCGTCCTTGAGAGGGTCAACCGTCCAACTGTTGTAGGCCCAGCGAAGATAGCCGTCATAGCCGTCGGCCATAGCGAACCAGCCAATCCAGGCAGCCTCGTCCGGGTTGGAAATCAGATAGGTGTTCGGATAGGCCTCGGAGCAGCAGGTGTAGGAAGTCGTGGTCAGACCTAATTGTCTCCTGCCAAGCTTCACCTCTTCCGGGAACTCGGCCTTTCCGGAGAAGGTCTCGCTGAAATCAGCGATGTCGTAGATCACCGGCTCGTGGTAGCTGCCAGCAAGAGAGATCTTGAACTCTGGCTCGACCTTGCGCACAAGGGCCAGCACGGCCTGCATAGCCTCCAACGGACGCTCGTCCATAGCGATCATCGTCTTCTCGAACCAGCCTTTGGCGCGCAGATGGCGGGCGAAGTCAGCGATGAAGCTGCCCCAATATTCATTGTACTCCTTGCTTCCGGCGGCGGCCTTCAGGACAGAGACAGTCCCGGTCGCCTGATCGAAATAGTCAAACTCCAACGCCCACGGAATCAATGAGTAGCAGTTGATCTGCTTGTCGATTCCGACCGAGGCCATAAACTCCACCCAGCGGTCAAAGACCGTGTAGTCGTAGAGCCAGGTGCCATCGATGCGGCGTATCTTTGTCACCATCGAGCCGAAGGCGTCCTCGGTCTGTCCGTTCCACGGACGGTTCAGAATCGTGGCGGTGACTGACTTCTGACCTGCGTCGGCAAGCATCTTCATCACCGGCCTCATCGCCTCAAAATGGGCGTCGCTCCAAAGCGGCACGTTCTCATAGCGGGCAACTGAATATGGATTCTGCCACAGGTCGAGATGGAACGCCCACTCGCGCGCCGGCGGCAGGACGTGATCGGCAACGGTAAGCTCAATCGGAAGGCTGCGGGACGGAGCGTCCTCAGCCGTCACGGTAAGTTTGCCGCGATACTTTCCAGGCTTTGCGTCGGCAGGCACATCAAGAGTGAGCCAGATCGGCTGCGGTCTGCCAGCCGGAACGTCCGTTGACATATTCAGATCCAGCACATCCGCCACTTGCACCTCGCCCCACTTCGATTTGTCTTGACGCTCGCCGCACTGGCCGAATTTTTCCGGATTCAGCAGGTCAGAGGTCACAAAACTGACGAATTGAGGCCTGATATATTCAGAAGAAATCGTTGACTTGCCGCACTTCAGGTCGCTGACGGAGACGGTAACGCCCTTAAGTTCGGTGTCAGATGAAAGGTACGCCTGCGCGAAGACCTTCTCCCCTCTCCAGGCGGAGTAGTTGAAAGCCTGCCTCTGCGGAGTCAAGGATGGTTCGTGGCCTTCCACGCAATGCGATCCGGTGGAGGCCCAGCCAAGATTGAAAGAAGATTGCGGCCGCGCGGCCGTAAGGAAAGGCAGCGCAACCGCAATCATCAGGGTAAGAATGTTTCTCATTCTAACTCATTGTTTTAAAAGTTTCGAACCGCCCCGACGGGCGGACTCAAAGCACCTTACAGGCCAAGCTGTTTGAAGAAGTCATTGCCCTTGTCATCGACGAGGATGAACGCAGGGAAATTCTCGACACGGATCTTCCAGATGGCCTCCATTCCGAGGTCAGGGTACTCGACGCACTCGATGCTCTTGATGCTCTCATAGGAGAGGACAGCCGCAGGACCGCCGATCGAGCCGAGGTAGAAGCCGCCGTGCTTCTTGCAGGCGTCGGTGACGACCTGGGTACGGTTGCCCTTGGCGATCATAATCATACTGCCGCCGTGATCCTGGAAGAGGTCAACGTAAGGGTCCATACGATTGGCCGTGGTAGGTCCCATCGATCCGCAGGCCATTCCTTCCGGAGTCTTGGCAGGACCGGCGTAGAAGACCGGATGATCCTTGAAGTACTGCGGAAGATCCTCGCCGCGGTCAAGTCTCTCCTTGAGACGGGCGTGGGCGATGTCACGGGCCACGATGATGGTTCCGTTGAGGCTGAGACGCGTGGAGACAGGGTACTGGCTGAGGAGTTTGCAGATCTCCGGCATCGGCTTGTCAAGATCCACAACGACACCCTCGCCCTCTCCGGCCTGACGAAGAGACTCAGGAATCCACTGTGTAGGGTTGTCGTCCAGTTTCTCGATCCAGACTCCGTCCTTGTTGATCTTTGCCTTGATGTTGCGGTCGGCGGAGCAGCTCACTCCCAAGCCGATAGGGCAGCTGGCCCCGTGACGAGGCAGACGGATGATACGGATGTCGTGGGCGAAATACTTGCCGCCGAACTGTGCTCCGAGACCGATCTTGTAGGCCTCCTCAAGCACCTGCTTCTCCAGTTCGATGTCACGGAAAGCGCGGCCGGTCTCATCACCGGTTGTAGGCAGAGCGTCATAGTAATGTGTCGAGGCCAACTTGACGGTCAGAAGGTTCTTCTCGGCCGATGTGCCGCCGATCACGAAAGCGATGTGGTACGGAGGGCAGGCGGCGGTTCCGAGAGTCTTCATCTTCTCGACAAGGAAAGGCACGAGAGTCCCAGGATTGAGGACAGCCTTCGTCATCTGGTAGAGGTAGGTCTTGTTGGCCGATCCACCACCCTTCACGACGCAGAGGAACTTGTACTCCATTCCCTCCTCAGCCTCGATGTCGATCTGGGCAGGAAGGTTGCACTTTGTGTTGACCTCCTTGTACATATCCAGAGGAGCGTTCTGGCTGTAACGCAGGTTCTCCTCGGTGTAAGTCTTATAGACACCCTTTGAGAGAGCCTCGGCGTCGTCAAAGCCCGTCCAGACCTGCTGGCCCTTCTCTCCGTGGACGATAGCCGTTCCTGTGTCCTGGCAGAAAGGCAGTTTGCCTTTCGCTGCGACCTCGGCGTTGCGCAGGAAGCGCAGGGCCACGTACTTGTCGTTGTCGGAAGCCTCAGGATCGCTCAGGATCTTGGCCACCTGCTGGTTGTGAGCAGGCCTCAAAAGGAAGTTAACATCCCTGAAAGCGGCGTTGGCGAGCATCGTCAATGCCTCAGGAGCGACTTTAAGAATAGGATGGCCCTCGAACTCGCCGAGAGACACGCCTTCGCTTGTCAGCTTGTAGTACTCAGTTGTGTCCGGTCCCAGCTGGAACATCGGAGCGTATTTGAATTCTGCCATATTAATGAAATGATTTTATTGTGATTGTCAGTCTATGTCCTCAACAGGAGCGGTGGCCCCGCCGGAGCCCTCCTGCATCAGGTAGCGTTTCATAAACTCGTTGAGATCGCCGTCCAGAACGCCTTGAGTGTCAGCGGTAGAATAGCCGGTCCTCAGATCCTTGACCATCTTGTACGGATGCAGGACGTAGGAGCGGATCTGCGAGCCCCACTCGATCTTCTTCTTGGTGCCCTCGATCTCGGCCTGTTTCTCCTGGCGCTTCTTCAGTTCCAGGTCATAAAGCCGCGACCGCAGGATGCGCAGGGCGTTCTGCCTGTTGTCCTGCTGGAAGCGGGATTCCGTGTTCTCCACGACAATGCCTGAAGGAATATGCCGCACGCGCACGCCGGTCTCCACTTTGTTGACGTTCTGGCCGCCGTGGCCGCCTGAGCGGAAAGTGTCCCATTCCAGATCGGAAGGGTTGATCTCGATGTTGATTGTGTCGTCCACCAGCGGATAGACGAAAACGGACGAGAATGTGGTCTGGCGCTTGCCCTGGGCGTTGAACGGGGAAAGGCGCACAAGCCTGTGCACTCCGTTCTCGGCCTTTAGGTAGCCGTAGGCGTAGTCGCCCTCGACCTGGATCGTGGCGGACTTGATGCCCACCTCGTCACCTTCCAGCAAATCGTTGACTGTCACCTTGTAACCGTTTCTCTCGCCCCATCTCATATACATTCTCATCAGCATCGAGCTCCAGTCGTTCGCCTCGGTGCCGCCCGCTCCGGAATTGATCGTCAGCACAGCTCCGAGGTTATCCCCCTCCGCACCGAGCATATTCCTAAGTTCCAGCGCCTCGACGCTCTCGACGGCCAATGAATACGCCTGATCGAGTTCCCGTGTCTCGTCGGTGGTGACGGTCTCGTCCGTGCTTCCGCCGAGGCTCTCCTTGGCGAAATCGTACAGCACATCAAGGTCTTCCACCTCGGTGGAGGCCTTGTCGAACCCTGTCACCCAAGACTTCACGCTGTTGAGATTCTTCATGAAAGTCTCCGCGGCCTTCGGGTCATTCCAGAAATCCGGTGACTCAGTCTTTTTCTGCAATGCGGCTACCTGCGCACGTTTCCCAGGGATGTCAAAGACACCTCCCCAACGTCTCCAACCGCTGATGCAGAGCCTCTATCTGATCTTTCAGTATCATTTAGCTCTCCATTTTAAATTAGTCTCCGCAAACCTCAGCCCTCGGCATTATCCACCGCCCCAAGGTTCGCCTTACAAAGTTAATGATTTTCTTTTTCTGTTCCCTATCTTTCTCCATTATGCGCGTCAAGAAAACCCAAGCAATCCCCAGAAAAGCAGTTTGATCGATTTGAATATACTTGTGCTTCCGACACAATCGGCCCCTTTTTGCCGTAAACCGCAATTCATTACAGATGAGCAACTTATAAAAGCCTGCCGGGTCATACGGAATGGCAGAGAATCAGAAACCGCTGATTATCTGCTCATTACAGTTCACGTCTAATTCTCCGCCAGTCCGCTTTTCCAATAAATATTCCCGTATTTCTGTCCTTTTTTCCAAGATATTGCGAGATTGAATTTTAGTGGAAAACGGCAATTCTACCAAAATAAATTTGGTGGATAACGGCAATTTAAGCGAAAACATTTGGTGGAGAATGCGAAAAGCATTATTTTAGCATCAAAATCAAATACTGTGGCAAAGGACATAATTCATTTCAGGAGAAAAATATATGACACTATGCTCAAATGGAAACAGGAGCGTAATGGTGATACGGCACTACTTATACAAGGCGCTCGTCGCGTTGGAAAATCCACAATTGCAGAGGAGTTCGCGCGCAATGAGTATAAGTCATACATATTGATTGACTTCTCGAAAGTCTCCAAGGATGTAAGCGACTTGTTTAATGACATATCCGATCTGAATTATCTTTTTATCCGGCTGCAATTTATCTTTCAGGTTGAATTATATGAGAGAGAATCAGTCATTATATTCGACGAGGTACAGTTACAGCCGTTGGCGAGACAAGCCATCAAACATCTGGTAGAGGACCATAGATATGATTATATAGAAACAGGTTCTTTAATTTCTGTAAGATCCAAGAGTAAGAATATCATTATTCCCAGTGAAGAGACAAAGGCAGATATGTTTCCAATGGACTACGAGGAGTTTAGATGGGCGTTGGGAGATACCGCAACCATACCTCTATTGCGAAGTGCATTCGAGAAAAATATGTCTCTTGGTGATGCCACCCACAGGAAGCTAATGCGGGATTTCCGTCTGTATATGCTTGTCGGAGGAATGCCACAGGCTGTTGCCGCATACATCAAGACAAACAATTTTACGGCGGTGGATTTAGTGAAACGAGATATAATTGCTTTGTACGAAGAGGATTTCGGTAAGTTTGACGATTCCGGACGCGCAAAGGCAATGTACGATGCCATTCCTGCTCAATTAAGTAGAAATACTTTACGCTATCAAGTGGGGAAAGCAATACCGGAAGAAAAGGTGGATAGAGTGATCAATATCGTGAAGGATATGGAAGATTCTATGACAACCAACATTGCATTTCATTCCGATGATCCGAATGTGGGTTTGGCTTTGACAAAGAATTTGGAGTATTTTAAGATGTACACTTCTGATACCGGGCTGTTCGTCACACTTGCATTCAAGGATCGTGATATAACAGAAAATATTATCTACGAGAAACTCCTTAATGATAAATTAAGCGCCAACCTTGGATATGTCTATGAAAATATGATCGCTCAAATGCTAAGAGCGACAGGTAAGAATTTATTCTATCACACAATACCTTATGCCGATGGCAAGAAGTATTACGAAATAGATTTCATCATTACGGAAAAGCATAAGATTTCTCCTGTTGAAGTGAAATCCTCCGGATATAAGACTCACAAATCATTGGACGAGTTTTGTTCTAAGTTTTCTGACCGTATAATGAACAAATACGTGATTTATACAAAGGATTACAAACGTGAGAATGGGGTTGATTTCATACCGGTCTATATGACAATGTTCTTATAGGTTGCCAATTCAGATGACTTGCAGCCAAGTCTGAATCCTCTATGCCGTCGGAGAAATTGATCCCTCTATTGAGTATCTTACCACCTGCGGTATATTCGTACCGTTCCGGTAGAACGCTATTTCCAATAAGGATATGGCCAGGGTTACGGTCCTGGCGCTTCGACAGGCTCAGCGACCGGGATGGGCTTGTCACCGAGCCTGAGCTGCGCCTGGCAAAATTATGCGCCTACAGAAACCAAGTGGCGGCCACTCAGCCGATGGTCACCGAGCCTGCCGACGGTCACCGAGCCTGTCGAGGTGTCAAAGGCAAAGACCGAGAGGCAAATCACTTGACGGAAGGGATGTCAGTCTTGATGAGAAGTCCTCTCGGAGCGCCGTGGTCAAGCGGCGAAAGCGGAATATTCAGGGAATATGTCCGACACGGTTGCCGTAAACCGCAATTAATTACAGATAAGCAATTTATAAAAGCCTGCCGGGTCATACGGGATGGCACAGAATCAGAAACCGCTGATTATCCGCTCATTACAGTTCACACCCAATTCTCCGCCCTGTGTCAAATCGAAGAACCCATCGCTGAATCATTCCTATATTCTATTATTTCAAAGCCTTGAACATTCTGTCTATGCAATGCTTTTTCTGTTCCAGGTTCGGGTGGACGTACAAGTCAAGCGTCGTGCTGATGTTCGAGTGGCCGAGAATCACGCTGACCGTCTTGTAGTCGCAGCCGCTTTCGATGCACCGTGTGGCGAAACTGTGACGCAGTCCGTGATATTTCATCCGAGGAATATCCAGCTTGCGCATAAGCTGACGGTAGTAGTTGCGGTAGGTCCGTGGCTCCGTCGGCTCGGCCTCATTGGTAACGACATAGAAATCCTCGTTGACAACCTTCCTCAGCGGCTTCATCATCGCCAGAAGCTCACGGTTCATAGGAATATTCCGGCAAGAATTCTTGGTCTTAGGAGTGTTGATGATCAGTTCCGTGTGCCGCCTCTCCCCCTCAACAACATAGATGCGCTCGATGGTCCGGTTGACAGAGATGATTCCGTTAACCACATCCACATCCGCCCACTTCAGCCCGCAGATCTCGCCGATGCGAAGACCTGTAGTCAGACTGATGTAGATCCCAAGATTCCGGAACGTGAAGTTCTGCCGGATGTAATGCAAGATTTTCCTGTGATGGGCGATTGTGAGAACCTCCATCTCCTTGACCGTCTCAGTCGTCGGATAGCGGACGTTCCATTCACAATGATCCGTCCAGCCGTTCTTGGCCCCGAACCTCACCACCATCTTCAGTACAATCAGGATGTCCTTCACGGTCTTGACACAGAGTCCATCACCAAGTTTGCGAAGAGCGAACTCCTGAACAAGGCTCTCACTCAAACTCTCACACTCACCAAACTCCGGCAGAATGTGATTTTCTAAAATCAACGCATAAGCCGCATAGGTAGCCCTCTTGACATAGCGTCTCTTGTCATCACGCCAAACCCGCGCGATCTCACCAATAGTCTTTCTCATCATAATCCTTAATGTTTTGTAAAAAGCCCAATATTAGTGAAATATAATCGGATATGCCCCGGCTCTCAGATTCCCCGAGTTTAAGGGGGAGTGGGAAATATGTAAGGTTTCGGATTTGTTGGATTTCTATTCAACAAATTCTCTTAGTTGGGATAAGTTGGAATATGGAACATCAAATATTCAGAACCTTCATTATGGATTAATTCATGTAGGATTGCCAACAATGGTTGATTTAGGTAAAGATAGTCTTCCTAATATTATTGATGGCAATGTTCCTAAAAATTATGAGCTATGCCAAGATGGGGATATTGCTTTTGCCGATGCGTCAGAGGACACCAACGAAGTTGCAAAAGCAGTCGAATTATATAAATTGAGAGGTAATAATGTTATTTGTGGATTACATACAATTCATGGTCGTGACAATAAGGGCAAAACAGTCATAGGCTATAAAGGATATGTGTTTTCCTCTATGTCATTCCATCATCAAATTAGACGTATTGCACAAGGAACGAAAATATACTCTATTAATAGCAAAAATTTCTCAGAATGCTATGTTGGAATACCATCAAAGGCAGAACAACGGAAAATAGCAAATCTACTCCGTCTTCTTGATGAGCGCATCGCCACCCAAAGCAGGGCCATTGAGCTATTGGAAACCCTAATCAAGGAGATTGCTCATAAGTTTTCCAAGCAAGGAGAACCAAATGTCCGTATACCAGATTGTTTGCATTGTTCATCTTCAACATTACAGGAAAGTGATGTCACAGAGGTTGGAGCATATCCTGTTTACGGTGCGAATGGTATTGTTGGGTATCTTGATACATACAGTACTACCAACGAAGCAATTTATATAATAAAAGACGGCTCAGGCGTAGGTTCAGTTTCATACGTCAATGGAAAGAGTTCCGCAACTGGGACATTGAATATTTTGCAAACGAAGGACGGATTCTCTCTAAAATACCTGTATTATATGCTACACGTATTTAGTTTTGAACCCTATAAAACAGGAATGGCTATTCCGCACATCTATTTTAAAGACTATGGAAAAGCCAAAATCTATTGTCCTTCGTATGAACTTCAGGTCAAATATGCTGATTTATTATCAAATATTGAGCAAAAGAAAATAAACGAGCAACACATATTGGCAGACTTGTATCGCCAGAAGCAGTACCTGCTCCGTCAAATGTTCATATAAGCACCTGGCGTGTACCGACGGGAATGGAAAATGCGGAATCATACACGAACTGCACTAAATTCCTAATTTAAAGGTTGCAAACTGCACTAAATCACAATGCCCATCCCAGGCTCTCGTCGTAAGCACATACTCGCCTAAGTTATTGGATTCTACCGACAGCCCACTTTATGAAAGCCCGTCAAGATCCAGCTTGTAGATAAGATCTGACTCAGGGCGATCGTTTTTTAGAAACATCAACATATAGATAGGAAAATATGTTATAGATCCCTTGGTTGAAATGTTGTCATTACTGAACACGAAGCCTTCCTCTATGCCATAGTTCGGAGTTTTCAGGACATTATCCATCGCATTATGCCGGCCATAACTCTTGCCGGACTTAATCTCCACCGGCAGAATCTTTTCTTTGTAGGTGATGACAAAGTCCACCTCCCCTTGCTTCTTGCTGTTGAAGTAGGCCAAAGAGAAACCGTGTGCGGTCAATTCCTGGGCAGCCGCGTTTTCGAATATTCCTCCGTAGTTGACATTCATCTCACCCCTCAGCAGTTTCAGTTGCAAACCATCTGAATATTGGCAAGCAAGAAGACCGACATCATTCGAAAACAGTTTGAACAGATTCCTCTGCTCGGCAAGTTTCAGCGGGTACGTCGGCTCTTCCACATTATAGGTGGGCAGAGCCACTCCGGCATTCTTCAGCCAGAGGAAACTATTGTGATAGCGTCCGAATTTAAAATTCTCGTTAAGATCTTTAAGGATGAAACGCTTGTTCTTGGCATTGAGTTCCGAAGGAATCAGGTCAAAGATGTCATTAATGTACAACTTATCATCAGGGTCATATTTCGATATGTCCTTCTTATACAATTTAACGATGGCCTTCTGCTCTTCTTCTACAAGACGCAAGTTGTTGGTTTCAATATATTTAGTGATAGCCGACGGCATCCCTCCCACGGTCAGATAAAGGCGGAACACCTTCATCATCCTTTCGTGTACTATTCTGTCAACCGGTGTCCTGTCGTTAAAATTCTCTGACAAAACGTCTATTATCTTTGGTGCGACACCAACCGCCAAAGCAAATTCCTCGAAGTCCATAGGATACATTTCGAATATGTCCATATACCCCACAGGCTCGCTCCTGAGATCCCTCAACTCAATCCCAAGGAGAGACCCGCTTAACGCATAGCTATAACTTCCCTCATCCACCAAGAATTTTATCAAGGTGACAATCTCCGGATATTCCTGAACTTCATCAAAAAATATAAGTGTTTTCCCAGGATGCATCATCACTTCGGTCTGCGCAGAGATTCTAAGCAGCATCTCTTCCGCCCCAGACGCTCCGTCAAGGAAGCCGATCGCATCCTTATTTTCCACAAAATTGATCTCAACGACCGTCTCAAAATGCTCCTTGCCGAATTTTCTCAGCGCATACGTCTTCCCAACCTGCCTGGCCCCTGTAAGCAGCAACGCTTTGTTATGATTTGCGAAGAAACTCTCTATCTTACTCTCAATCTTTCTATTAAGCATATATTGTCCGTTTTTCCAAGGCAAAAATATGCCTTTTTGTCCGTTTTTCCAATAAACATTCCTGTATTTTTGTCCGTTTTTCCAAGATAACTGAAGTTTCAGTAGAAGAGAGGCCCTATGGCCCTATGCCGTCACATACCATTTGAAATTGTCAGGGAGGCAGGGACTATTTCAGTATCGACAGAATTGTCCTGGGTGATTTAATAATTAGTTGACAATAAATAAATTACTTTTAGGAGAATGGTATTCCGACTGCAAATCCGTCGGCGAAAATGAGCGTTTGCGGCTTTATGAGCCACAGAATTGCAACAGAGTGCGCGTCAGAGGTGGCCGAAGAACTGGATGGAGTGCAAATCTGTGCGGTTCCCAAGTAGTAACGACAAAGCAGGTTAATGAATCGAATTAAGGAAAATAAATCCTTAATTTCCGCCTTGTCTCTTTGCATTTCGTTTCTTTGTTGTATCTCTGATTCGAAATAAGATATTTATCGATGAGCGGCATATTCGATTCGGGCGCTTCGACAGGCTCAGCGACCGGGGCGGGCTGGTCACCGAGCCTGAGGTACCGCGCCTGGCAAGATTATGCTCCTACAGAAACCAAGTGGCAGCCACTCAGCCGACGGTCACCGAGTCTGCCGAGGTGCCAAGGCAGAAACCGAGACACAGCCACTCAGCCGACGGTCACCGAGCCTGCCGAGGTGTCAAAGGCAAAGACCGAGAGGCAAATCACTTGACGGAAGGGATGTCAGTCTTGATGAGAAGTCCTCTCGGAGCGCCGTGGTCAAGCGGCGAAAGCGGAATATTCAGGGAATATGTCTGCTGACGGGATGAGGCGACCGCCGGATAGACCTTTCCCGCAGCCTGAAGCGCGGCGCGAAGCATTGTCTCGTTCTCGTCACCGAACTGGCATCCGTCAAACGGATCGTCCTCGACCTCAACATCGACAGGAATGCCGTCAGGAATCGAGGCATTGTTGCCGTCACGGTCGGCGAACTTGCTGATCATCACATACATTCCCCAGTCCTTTATTAGAGAGTAATCGTACTTGCTGTTGTAGAAATCCTCTGGAGCGAGCAGAATCCCCGCACAATACTTTCCATAAGTCTGCCGGCCGACCAGCACGACATCCAGATAAGGCCTCAAGCCCACGATCAGGCCTTCCGAAGCCGAGGCGGAGCCGCCGGTCACAATGGCATAGACCTTTGATATTCCAGGATTGGCATCAGAGACATCGACCGTAATGGTCGGATTATCAATCTTGTGGGTCGTGGAGAAATAGGTGTTCGTGTCCTCACCCTGCTTCTTCCAGATTTCAGCGAGAATGGAATTGTAAACCTCGGTCTGGAATATGTCACCGGCCTGCACGTTAGCCTCCGGAGCGATCATCGAAGCCAACACATTCTCGGTGAACGTGTAGCCACCGCCGTTGTACCTAAGGTCGATAATCAGTTCATCAATCCCATCGGACTTGAACTTACGGAACACATCCGGCAGCGCTTGGGAGGACTTAAGATCAAAAGCGGTGTAGGCAAGGTAGCCGACCTTCTTTCCTGAGACATCGAACGTCTTGGTCACAAGAACCGGATTCTCGTACATATCAACCGCCTTCAGGCTCACGTTCCTGACATCCGAGCCGATGTGGTCGCCGTCAAGGTTGGTAACACCCAAATCTATTGAATATGAATTAAAAGCGTCATAGATATTTTCTTGAGTAATGGCCTTTCCGTCAAGGGTGATGATGATGTCTCCGCGTTTAAGTCCGGCCTTCCGCGCCGGACTGTCAGCACAGACATAAGACACCACAAGGAAATACTCTCCGTCCCTGTTGGCGATACGTCCCGCCTGAAGGTCATAGCCATAGGTCAGCCCAAGCCCCTGAACGGAGTTCTTGAACGACTTCAGGTCATCCGTGAGGATGGTCCATTTGTCAACCTCCTTGCCTTTCTCACGATAGCGAATGCTCTCAACCACCTCCATCGGCATCCTGCAAGTGTCAGGTGCAAGCCGGACAAGATCCTTCTCAATCTCCTCATTCCAAAGATAATAAGATGCCAGCACATCAATAGCGAACTGATCCGCTTTCGCCACCTCAGGGGTCGGCTTAGCACCTCCGACATCCGCCTTGGTCCCTTCGCAAGACACACTCCCCGACAAAACCGCAGCCCAAAGAACGGCACATCCGAATATATTCCTAATTTTCATATCAACCAATATTTCTGATTACCACGGCATTCCCCCTTCAGGATTTTCACGAAACGCCGATGAGTTTCCCACAAATATATTCATTAATTCCGACATCGCCGGCTTTGGGCGGCAAAAATCGGTCATATTATTTCAACGCCCTGAAAATCCGGTCTATGCAGTGCTTCTTTCGCTCCAGATTCCGCGTGCAGAATTTGCCGTAAACCGCAATTTATTACAGATAAGCAATTTATAAAAGCCTGCCGGGTCATACGGAATGGCACAGAATCAGAAACAGCTGATTACCAGTCCATTACATCCCACGCCTAAGTAATGGCAAAAATGTTTTCACACACGAAACTTGGCGACAGCTTCCATTGGAACATTCCAACTCTTCTGGAAAGAGTCCAACAGTACGACATCTGTCGTAGCCAAGTCTCTATCCTCCAGCGGCAACGGAGAAGTCACACTTCCTTCGCTTTGATATATAAAATAACCAACATACCTTTGCAACAATAAACATAATCCGGCATCAGGTAAAATTATGAGAGTTACTACAACATTGGGGCTGATATTGGGCATACTGTGCTTAATCTCCTGTGGCAAGGAGGATCCTGACCCGCAAGAGGGACGGTTGAACTGCGGCACTTACTATTTGAGCGAAGCGTTGTGGGATTCCAACGGCCTTGATCTGAATGGCGACGGAACAGGCAACGAAGATTTGATCTATGAATTCAAGGAGCTCCAAGGATTCCTTGAGAGCAAACGTTTCGCGAAATTATACAAAAGCCCGACAGCGGAAGGTGAGATATTCATTAACCTGCATATTCCGTATCACGATGTCAGAAAAGTCGGAGAGGAATATTATGACTACGGATGCGGCTACCTCGAGTCCTCGATCCAAGGGAAGAATAACGGTGCAAAGACAGATGAATCCGATTTCTTGGCTGAGGAATATAACTACAGCGCTCCCGGCGACATAGGCCTGAACGGGCTGCGCAAGGCGGCAGTGTACAAACTCGGAGACGGAGAAATGAGAATTTCTGTGGAAATGACAGTTTACGACTATCAGTTCCAACCACACAAAGGAACCTTGTACCTGTTTTATGAAAAAATAGGAGATATTTGTTGTATCTTTGATTCGAAATAAGATATTCATTCGATGATCGGCATATTCGATTCCGGGTCGGGCGGGCTGTCCGTGCTGCGGGAGATCCTTCGGGTTCTGCCGGGGGAGAGGTTCGTCTATTACGCCGACAACGCCAACTGCCCCTACGGGGAGAAGACTCCGGAATTCATCCAAAGCCGCGGCAGGGCGATCACTGAATATCTCCTCTCGCGCGGCGCGGAGATCATCGTCGTGGCCTGCAACACGGCGACGGCGGCGGCGATCTCGACACTGAGAAATGAATATTCTGTCCGCTTCATCGGGATGGAGCCGGCGGTGAAACCGGCGGCGCTCAGCTCGAAGACCGGGGTGATCGGAGTGCTGGCCACGGCCGGGACTCTGAAAGGATCGAAGTACCTGACCACCAAGGGGATCTACGAGGAGGATGTCAAGATCGTCGAGCACATCGGACAGGGGTTCGTGGAACTCGTGGAGAACGGAATCTTAGACGGGCCGGTGGCGGAAGAAACCGTGCGGAAGAGCCTTAAGCCTCTTCTTGATGCGGGAGCGGACAGAATCGTCCTTGGATGCACGCACTACCCGTTCCTGCGGGGGGTCATCCAGAGGGTGGCAGGGCCGGATGTGACTATCATAGACCCGGCTCCGGCTGTGGCGAGGCATCTTGTCGATGTGATGAGGGAGGAAGGACTGATTGATGCGACGGAGGGTACGGGCGCTTCCGGGGCTTCGACAGGCTCAGCCACCGACGTGTTATCTTCGGCCACGCCTCCGGTGGCTGAGCCTGTCGAAGCCCCGATCAACGCCAACACCTCCACCGCCACCAACTTCAACGCCAACACCGCCACCGAACACCCTGACATCGAGATCGTCACGTCCGGCGACGACACCTCGGCCAAACGAATCCTCGACATCATCCTGAAGGAAGACGGCCTCCGCCGCGGTCAATAGAATCATCAAAAGCACCGCAATCAATAGCAATAGAATCATCAAACAGGCTCCGGCCACCGAAAAAAAAGACAGTTATGGAATCACAAAAGGGAATAGAAATCAAAGACTTCGCCTACTGCTCAGACAAGTACCAGTACACGATGGGCAAATCCTTCTACGAGACGGGAAGGAAAGACTCGGCGGCAGTGTTCAATATGTTCTACAGAAAAGCCCCGGAGAACAACAACTGGGCGGTGGTGAGCGGCACCGAGGAAGCCATCGAGTGCATAATGAACCTCGGCAAGGCCGAACCGGAGTTCTACGAAAAGTTCCTTCCTGGCGATGAATATGCCGAATTCCGCAAGTACCGCTCCACGTTGAGGTTCACCGGCAACGTCTATGCGATGCGGGAAGGCGAGATCGCGTTCCCAAACCAACCGATC
>CAYZKZ010000050.1:0-20789 GCA_964479325.1 uncultured Muribaculaceae bacterium | reverse complement strand
AATCCTTTTATCTCTTTTCTTTCGACAATACTCCACCCGATTCTTCCGGTGAGCCCCGATTCTTCCGGTGAGCCTTAAAACATCATCATATTATGATAAAAGCCGAGCTTTTCACTCGGCTTATTATGATATTAAATGTTATTCTGGCGGTGGGGTGGTGTGGAACACAACTGCTCCATATTTCAGGTTCTCTCGTTCTGTAAGGTGTGTCTGTTTTAACCCACAAATCCACGTTCACCCACCGTGTTCCACACCCCTTTAGCTCTATTTCTCATATGCCCTCCTTTTTTATGGTTAATAAGTAAAGTGCCCATGTTCAAAAGAACATCCTTAATCGAAATCAACAAAGAAGCCAATTTCGCCCATGCGGGAAGCAGATTCAAACTCACTAAAAGAACAAAGATAGATTGCAGCCTTTTGATTAAGACAATACAAATTAATTATTTCTTATCATACTATGCAATACTAGGGATTGCAAGTTCAATAAAGTCCCATAAAATAAACAATACAAACAAACTTACTTTTATCCGTAATTCTTATAAATGCTTATTTTCAAGCCTTATTGCGGAGAGGGAGGGATTCGAACCCCCGGAGCCTCGCAGCTCAACAGTTTTCAAGACTGCCGTAATCGACCACTCTACCACCTCTCCAGACTTATTCCCGACAAAGCGGGAATGCAAAGGTAATTATTTTTTTTCGTTTGGCAAGGGCTTGACGAAAAATTTAAACCTATTTCTTGGCCTTTTCCTTCTTCTCTTCGGAGCGAGTGAAGAACCGGTTCTGGAAGAGAATCAGATAGAAGGCACCGACTGTGACGCAGCTGTCGGCGAAGTTGAAGACCGGAGCGAAGAACAGCAGGCGGTCACCACCGACGAACGGAACCCAGTCCGGCCAGAAAGTGTCGATCAGCGGGAAATAGAACATATCCACAACCCTCCCGAACATAAGCGGAGCGTAGTCGAAGATCACCCCGTAGAAAAGGCTGTCGATGATGTTGCCGACGGCACCGGCGGTGATCAACGTCAGGCCGACAAGGACACCCGTCGGAACGACAGGCTTGCCGTCCGGCAAAAGAGCCTGACCGCCCTTGTCATCCACAGACTTGCGCACAAGAGACGCTATCCACCAGCACAGAACCCCGGAAAGCGCGATCCTGAAAAAGGACAGCAGGAACTTTCCGGCGGCCCCGCCGAACTTCATTCCGAACGCCATTCCCTCATTCTCAATGAAGAAAATCTGAAACCAGTTCCCGATGACGCTGAAATGCTCGCCCAACTGCATATTCGTCTTGACCAGAATCTTGATGACCTGGTCAATGACGACAAGAATGACTCCGAGAATCAGGAGCCGTTTACCTTTGGAAATCTTCACTAGTTCTGACCCTTTTTAGCAAGTTTTTCCTTGGCCTCGACCGTAAGGGTGGCGTGCGGAACAAGCCTCAACCTCTCCTTAGGGATAAGCTTGCCTGTCTCCCGGCATATTCCATAAGTCTTGTTCTCGATGCGCACCAACGCGGCCTCAAGATTCTGGATGAACTTGTACTGCCTCTGGGCAAGCTGGCTGGCCTCCTCCTTGGAAAGCTGATAGGCACCGTCATCCTCGACTGTCTTGAAAGACGGAGTCGTGTCCTCAATGTCATTGCTGCCATTGTGCATAATCACCTTGCGGAGGGTGTTATACTCCTTTCTGGCCTTGTCCAGCATATCATTGATGATGGAGCGAAACTCAGCGAGTTCCTCATCACTGTAACGCACCTTCGTCGTCTCGGCGGAAGCAGCGTTGTCTTTGTTCAACTCTGACATAGTGTAAAAATATTTAGGTCCAAAATTATCTTGAAAGTACCATCTTGACCGTTCCCTCATCCCACTCGACGGACGCGGCACTCTGCGGAGCGTCATTCGCAAGCGTGATGGAAAGAGCCAAGGTCTGTGCGGAGATATATTCCTTGAAAGCGTCCAAAGCGGCGGAGATGCCAGGAAGAGCCTCGGCATCCGGGTAAATCACGACATCGATCTTGTCCGTGACCTCGAAACCGCTGTCCTTCCTAAGGTTCTGGATTCTGTTGATCAGCTCGCGCGCGACACCTTCCATCCTCAACTCATCGGAGATCTGAATGTCAAGGGCGATGGTCAACTGACCCTCGGTGGCAACGAGCCAGCCCGGCATATCCTCGGAAGAAATCTCATAGTCTCCAGGCCTGAGATCAACCTGCCCTGACGGAAGATTCACTGAATATACCGACCCTTCCGCCTCGGCGTTCTGAATGGCAGAGATCGTGGCCTGGTCGAATCCGGCGAAAGCTCCGGCGATCTCCTTCATCTGCTTGCCATAGACCTTGCCGAGAGTCTTGAAGTTCGGCTTGATCTTCTTCGTGATTATGCCTGTGGTGTCCGAGATGAACTCGGCCTCCTTGACATTCACCTCGCCAAGAATGATGGCCTTGACCTGCTCAAGCTGCTCCCGTACCTTAGCGGAGATCACAGGGACTATCAGCTTCTGAAGAGGTTGGCGAACCTTGATGGAGACCTTGCGGCGAAGAGCGAGAACCATTGAGGTCGCCTTCTGGGCAAGCTCCATCCTCTCCTCCAGATCGGTGTCGATGACAGACTCGTCAGAAGAAGGCATCATCACATAATGCACGGACTCGGAGCCGTCCGGGACAAGGTCAAGATACAGACGATCCATATAGAAAGGAGCGATAGGAGCAGAAAGCACGGCCACATCGACCAGCACCTCGTAGAGGGTCTGGTAGGCGGCGAGCTTATCCTCATCCATCTTGCCCCCCCAGAAACGTTTCCTGTTCAGACGGACGTACCAGTTGCTGAGGTCGTCACAGACAAAGTCCTGGATCAGACGACCGGCGGTTGTGATGTCATAGTCCTCGTAAGCGGCCACAACTTTCTTTTTCAGAGTGTTGAGCAGAGAGATGATCCAACGGTCAATCTCAGGCCTCTTGGAATATTCCACCTTCGCCGCCTTAGGGTCGAAGCCATCGACATTCGCATAGAGGGCGAAGAACGCATAAGTGTTATACAGTGTTCCGAAGAACTTCCTGCGCACCTCATCAACTCCCGCCTCGTCAAACTTCAGGTTGTCCCAAGGCTGGGCGTTCGTCAGCATATACCACCTCAACGCGTCGGCTCCGTACTTGTCAAGCTCGACGAACGGATCGACGGCGTTGCCAAGACGCTTGCTCATCTTGTTGCCGTCCTTGTCCAAGACGAGACCGTTGGAGATCACAGTCTTGTAGGCCGGAGTACCGCTGATCATCGTGTGGATGGCGTGGAGCGTGTAGAACCAGCCTCTGGTCTGATCGACACCCTCGGCGATGAAGTCGGCAGTGCAGCCGAACTTCGAAGAGTCCAGGCCGCGGAGTCCCTCCTGAGCGTAAGGCATAGCGCCGGAGTCGAACCACACGTCAATCAGATCAGCCTCGCGGGTCATCTTCTTCCCGGACGGGCTGACAAGGAATATGTTATCGACGTAAGGTCTGTGGAGATCGATCCTGTCGTAGTTCTCCTTACTCATATCCTTAGGATCGAAGCCGTTGTCCCTGAATGGGTTGCTCGGCATAAACCCGGCCTCGACGGCCTTGTCGATCTCGGCGTAGAGCTGGGCGATCGATCCGATGCAGATCTCCTCCTTGCCGTCCTCGGTGCGCCAGATCGGAAGCGGTGTGCCCCAGAAACGACTGCGGCTGAGGTTCCAGTCCTGGATGTTCTCCAGCCACTGTCCGAAACGTCCCGTACCTGTGGATTCCGGCTTCCAGGTGATGGTCTTGTTCAGAGCCACCATCTGATCCTTGACCGCCGTGGTCTTGATGAACCACGCGTCGAGAGGATAATAGAGGACAGGCTTGTCCGTCCTCCAGCTGTGAGGATAGCTGTGGGTGTGCTTCTGAATCCTGAACACCCTGCCGTCCTCCTTCATCATCATACAAAGGTCAACGTCAAGGGTCGGAGCGTCGGCCGGAAGAGAGTCGTCGAAAGCGTTCTTCACATAGCGGCCGGAATATTCCTTATAGGAAGGATCGACATACGAGCGGACATATTCAGGATCAAGATCCTCGATCGGGTAGAAGCGTCCGTCGCGGTCCACCTGGGCCTGACGCTTGCCGTCCTTGTCCAGAACCATTATTCCTGGAACGCCGAAGTTGGCGGCCACCTTCTTGTCGTCCGCTCCGAAGGTAGGAGCGATGTGAACGACTCCGGTACCGTCCTCGGTCGTGACATAGTCGCCGGAGATCACCCTGAAAGGCTCGCCCTCCTCGACCGGACGGAACCACGGGATCAACTGCTTGTAGCGGATTCCCACGAGGTCAGCTCCCTTGAACGAGCCGTCAAGCACCTTGAACGGCACGAGTTTGTCACCCGGCTTGTAGTCCTCCAACGGAATGTCGGCGGCCTTAGGGTTGAACCAGACGCTGACAAGATCCTTGGCCAGGACATAGATGGCCTCCTTGCCCGTGTAAGGGTTGAAGGAGAGGACACGGACATATTCATACTTAGGACCCACGCACAGCGCCGTGTTTGACGGGAGTGTCCACGGGGTCGTCGTCCACGCCAGGAAATAGACAGGCAGCGACTCGGTCCCGAAGAGAGGCTGGGACTTGCCGTCCTTGATGACCTCGAACTGGACGGTGGCGGTCGTGTCGGTCACATCCCTATAGCAGCCCGGCTGGTTCAACTCGTGTGAGCTGAGTCCGGTGCCGTCGGACGGGGAATATGGCTGGATGGAGTACCCTTTGTAGAGCAGCCCCTTGTCATAGATTTTCTTCAAAAGATACCAGAGCGTCTCGATGTAGCGGTTGTCGTAGGTGATGTACGGATCGTTCATATCGACCCAGTAGCCGACACGTTCGGTCATATCGACCCATTCGGCGGTATATTTCATCACCTCGGCGCGGCAGGTCTTGTTGTACTCCTCGACGGAAATCTTGGTTCCGATGTCATCCTTGTGGATTCCAAGCTTCTTCTCCACGCCGATCTCCACAGGGAGTCCGTGGGTGTCCCATCCGGCGCGGCGGTTCACCTTGTACCCGGACTGGGTCTTGAAACGGCAGATAGCGTCCTTTATGGAGCGGGCCATCACGTGATGGATTCCCGGCTTTCCGTTGGCGGAAGGCGGGCCTTCGAAGAAGATGAACTCCGGAGCGCCGTCCCTCAGCTCAAGGGATTTCTCAAACGCGTGATTCTTTTTCCACCTGTCGAGAACCTCATTCCCGACAGAAACCAGATCAAGGCCTTTGTACTCTTTGAATGTCATAATTTTCTTTATATTTTTGCATCAGAAAAGACATCGGAACTTCTCTGACGCAGCCAAAATGCAAAGATAGTGATTTCCGTATTTTTTATCAAATAAGCAAAAGATGAATATAATCGACATCCTTATCCTTCTCTGCTGTGTTCCAGCCATATTCAGAGGCCTGTCAAAGGGTTTCATAGCCCAGGTGGCGGCACTGGTGGCGCTGGTACTCGGCGCGTGGATGTCCTTTCACTTCTCGAATGTGGTCGTGGAATGGCTGAAACCTGCGATTGACGTCCCCGCCGGAGTCCTCCAGGCGATAGCGTTCACATTGATTCTCGTCGCGGTCTTCCTGCTCCTGACGCTTGTCGGGAAGATGCTGGAAGGCGTTGTGAAGATTGTCCTGCTCGGATGGCTGAACAAACTTCTCGGAGTTGTCTTCTCGCTTCTGAAGGTCATTCTCGCGATAGGATTGGTCATCCTGCTGTTCGACTCCGTGACCACGACGCTGGACATCGACTGTTCCAAGGCAATCGGGGAATCCGTTCTCTACGGCCCGATCAAGAACTTCGCCGATGACGTTTTCCCTTATATGAAAGAATTGATATTCAATAAATAATGAGCAGAATAATTCTAATAGAGACTTCCACTTCTCTTTGTTCCACCGCCATAGCCGAGAACGGGGTGACTGTCAGCGAGAGAATAAGCGGCGAGCCAAGGGCCCACGCCTCGAAGACAGCGCTGTTTGTCAGCGAGATGCTCAAGGAAAGAGGATTGAAAGTGTCCGACTGCGACGCCGTGGCCGTCAGCAAAGGGCCCGGGTCATACACCGGACTGCGCGTCGGAGTCTCGACCGCCAAAGGCCTCTGCTTCGGGGCCGGAATCCCGATGATCTCCGTCGGCACGCTCGACACCCTTGTCTGGCAGGCCATTGACGGCGGCCTCGTCCCGGATGGCTGCCGCTACATCATCCCGATGATCGACGCGCGCAGGATGGAGGTTTACACTGGAATATTCACCCCCGACGGAACGCAGGTCTCCCCTACCGAGGCCAAAATCATAGACGCGGACTCGTTCAAAGACAAGCTTGAGGAAGGGCCGGTGCTTTTCATCGGCGACGGTGCGGACAAATGCAGGGAGACCCTGGCAAGCCCGAACGCCAACTTCGTACAATGCTGCCCGAAAGCCTCCTCAATGGCCCGTCCCGCGACATCGGCTTTAGAAGAGAGAAGATTCGAGGATGTGGCCTACTTCGAGCCGTTCTACCTCAAGGAGTTCATCACCACCGTCAGCAAAAAGAAAATAATCTAAATTCAAGTACAAGAATATTATGAAAATCGGAATTGCAAGCGATCACGCCGGATTTGAATACAAAGGGAAACTCATCACCCTGCTCAAAAAGAAAGGATACGAGGTCGTTGACTTCGGCACACACTCAGAAGAGAGCTGCGACTACACCGACTTCGCCCACCCGCTTGGCTCAGCCATCGACAACGGAGAGGTTGACCTTGGAATAGCCCTGTGCGGAACAGGAAACGGAATGGCCATCACCCTCAACAAGCACCAGAAAGTGCGCGCCGGCCTCTGCTGGGGAACCGAGATCGCCCGTCTGGTGAAGGCGCACAACAACGCCAATGTGATCGTAATGCCGGCCCGATTCATCTCATACAGGATGGCCGTGGCCATAGTGAACAAATGGCTGGAGACGGAGTTCGAAGGCGGCAGACACGAGCGCCGCATCGAGAAGATTCCACTCCGATAGCGACACCCAACGACAGCATCCAATTGGAAATCAAATCATTGATAGCGGACAAAGAGTTCCTTTCATCTGGCGTCAGGCTCTCGGATAACATCGAGGCCTACCCGGAAGGAATCATCATACCCGTCAACAAGCCGTACAGGTGGACCTCGGCCGATGTCATCCGCAAGGTCAAGTGGGCGGCGGGCAGACATTTTCACAAAAAGAACCTTAAGGTCGGACACGCAGGCACACTCGACCCCCTGGCCACAGGTGTGCTGCTTGTCTGCGTCGGAAAAGCCACAAAACTCGCCGAAACCCTTCAAAAGGAGGGGAAGGAATATCTCGCCGGAGTCTCCTTCGGAGCCACCACCCCTTCCTACGATCTGGAGAAAGCCATTGACAAGGAATATCCCACCGACAATGTCACCGAACAATCCGTCAGGGAGATCCTGGCGAGGTTTCTCGGCGAGCAGGAGCAGATAGCCCCGTTGTTCTCGGCGAAGTCAGTTGACGGGGTCAGAGCCTACGAGCTGGCAAGGAAACAGTACAGGGACGCTCAGAAAGGGAATACGGATGTGATGACGGACTTCGACCACACTGTGGCCGAGACCCTCAACAAACAGATCATCAACATCTACGGGATAGAATTGGTGGCGTTCCACCCTGACGGGAGGCTGTCCGCCGAAGACAACAGTGAGGAAGGCTTGAGACCGAATCCGAGAATCAACGTCACGGACACCTCCGGGCTACACCTTCCGTTGGCAGAGATCAGGATAAGTTGCAGCAAGGGCACCTACATAAGAGCCTTGGCCAGAGACCTCGGCGAGGCGCTTGGCTCAGGAGCGCACCTGAACTCTCTGGAGCGGGTGAAATCCGGAGGGTTCACGGTCGAAGGATGTCTGTCAATCAAGATGATAGACGCTGTTCTTTGAGATCTCCAAAACACCCTTCACCTTGCTGAAGAACTTTTCTCCGTCCTCCAAGGTCTTTCCTGCCGGAATCCTCACGGCCAGAGCGTCGATTATGTTATAGTCATAGAGAATCTCTGCCCCGAACTTCGCGGCCGCCTTCTTCAACGGGCCGCTTCCTACCGCCGGGTCATAAGACACAATGAGGATGTCTGGGGAATAGGCCAACCCAGCCTGCTCCGGTCTGGCCGGAGGGAGTTCTCCGACGGCCGGAATGTCAGGAGAATCATAAGAATCAACCCTTGCGAGCTGCTTCTCGGTCCTGCTGATGGTACTGCATCCACTTGCGGCGATGATCGCCGCCGCTATCAGAAACGAAGAATATTCAAATTGTCTTTCCATTCCGAAAAAAATCTAACGGCCATCACTTACAAGATTGAAGCCAGAAGACACCCATTCGGACATTGAATCGCCGTCGGCATACACAAGATAGGCCTCCAGATCGTCAGCAGACTCAATGAATCTCTTGGCCTCGTCCAGCCCTATCACCATACAATAAGTGGCGTAAGCGTCAGCCAGAGTGGCGTCAGGAGCCACCACAGTGGCGCTGAGCAGAGTGTGCGTGACAGGATAGCCCGTGCGTGGATCGATGGTGTGTGAATATTTCCGGCCGTCCCTCACATAGAACTTTCTGTAATTTCCGGAAGTCACGACACCGCATCCACTGCCGTCCCCCTGCCATTTCCCGGCGAACCCCTTGCTTCCAAGCTCCATATTACCGTCAACGGGCATATCCACCCCGATTGTCCACGGCTTTCCGGACGGATTCAATCCCTCGCAGTAAATCTCGCCTATGTTCACAAGCATATTCTCAACTCCGAGAGAATGGAGGTAGTCCGCAATCTTGTCGCAGGTATAGCCCTGAGCGATGGCGTTGAAATTCAGTTTCGGGCGGATTCCCGGAACCGGCGAAGACATATTCCCGTCAAGTTTGTCCATACCGCAGACTGCCCTCAGGCTATCTACCGTGGCGGCGGAAGGCAGGGAGTCTCTTGTGAATCCGAAGCCCCACGCGTCATAAAGCAGACCGGAAGCGACATCCAAAGCGCCGCCCGTCTCCTCATAAAGCCATCTGGAGATCGTGAATATCTCTTTGAACATCTCGTCAGGGACAACCGGAAGACCATCATTGTAGCGGCTCAGCTGCGAGCCTTTGTTGTAGCCGGACAAGGTTGTGTCAACCAAAGTCAGGATTGAGTCAACGGTTCTCCTCACCTCATTCACATCCAATGATTTGTCAGACTTGAACTTGACGGAATAGACACCGCCCTGGGCATAGCCTCCAAGCTCAAACCATTGCGATCCCCCACCGCAGGAGGCCGCGGTGAAAGCCAAGGCCGCGCAGACAGCGGCACACTTGAATATTCTTAAAATTGATTTCATCAGTACAATAATAGAAATTTAGATTCAATAATAGTGCATCATTGGATTAGTTTTTGCACAAGAACTACCGTTTTTGCGTTTTTTATACGATATTTGTACTTTCAACAGAACAAGATGAAAATTAGGAACATTGTATTCATAGGATTGTCAGCGGCCTTGCTTGCCCTTCCTTCCTGCAAAAAGGACAAAGAGACATCGTCAACCAAAGAGTACCTCAACGGAAGTATGTCATTCACGATGCCGACCTACGTGTCAAAGGGAGAGTCATTCACCCTGAATCCCAAAGGGGTGACCAATCCGGGGACAGGATTGTTCGAGGACGTGGGATTCTACTGGACATCATCGTGGAACTCCTCCGTAAAGGACACGACCAAGACCGAGGCCGACAAAAAGGGTGACGGATCATTCACATTCACGACTCCTACAAAAGTCGGGACATTCACAGTCAGCTGCGTGGCGTTCGCCAAGAATTACTACACCGGATCAAGAACGGTGACCTTCAGTGTTGTGGACGCGGCTCTTGACTCCACGGTCACCGGAGCGTATTCCAGCAAGGATCCCGTCTTCACTGATCCAAGGGATGGCGGCTCCTACTACACTTCCACCTTCAATGGAAAGACGTGGATGAAGAACAATCTTTACTACTCAGAATCAGGCGCTTCCTACGACTACAGCGAGGCGATGGACGCCATATTCGGCCGTCTCTATTCCTGGGAAGAGGCGACGCAGGCCTGCCCGGACGGATGGCACCTGCCTTCCAATGCGGAATTCGCCGAGTTGGCAAACGCCCTTGCTCCAGAGGGGGTAACCTTCTCCAAGGACGAGGACTTCACCGGAGTCGCAGGCGGCATTATGGTGGATGCCAAATTCCTCGGCACAAGGATGTGGGAGTACTGGCCACAGGTCAAGATCACAAACGCCGCAGGCTTGTCCGCGCTTCCTGTAGGCTATGCGGTCAATCAGGGAGAGTACCTGAAATTCACTGGAGCTGACAGCTTCGCGGTGTTCTGGACTTCCGACTCATATAACGATGATTCCGAGAGCGACACAGCCCTCTACCGCTACATCTATGTGAAACAGAATGACATCCTGCTCGGCAAGGGTGACAAGGAGTCCTTCAAGGCTTCCGTAAGATGCGTGAAGGATTAACGAAGATTCCAGCCTCTACCGAAGGTCTGTGACGACATACGAAGAACCGAGAGTCTTTTCGTCAAAACGGAAAGACTCTTTTGTTTTGCCGGGGTCGTCAAAACGGAGATTAGTGATTGTGAACTCAGACACGGAACCGTCGTTCAAACTAACCTCAGCTCCGACAAGCACAGTTGTTCCGCTTCTGAAGAACAATTTAAGGGACGAGATGTCCATCGACCCTTTTCCCTTGCTGACCGGAGAAAGTACGGAAGCGTCCGCGGCCTTGCCCCCGAACTTCGACGCTCCGAAAGAGACCTCCCTGAAAGCCTCGTCAACGGATGAGATCATCAGAGCCGGGTTGGTTGCATAGCTGTCGTAGGAATCGTCCACAGACTCGACCAAAGCCTCTTCCGAGATCCGGTCTATTGTCCAGCGGGTCTTTCCGTCGCACCAGATCTCCATCCCGCTCCCGTCCACAAAGAAAGAAGTTCCTAAAACCTTGACATTCCCGTTTCCTGTCATCTTAGCCTTCTTCGTCGGCATAGTGAAAGAATAGTCAAACGAGACAAGCGAGGAAGAGACCTTTCCCACGAATGCGGAGAGAGTCTTGCTCTTGGCGTACAAAGACTGAGGCAATGCCAACAAAGCAATGAAGGCGGCAACGTATATTCTTGTGATTGTTCTCATAACCAACTAATTAACTGTGTTCGTCGGAGGAAAGACCATTAACGGAAAGTTTTACTGATTCTTGTAGGCGGCGATGATCTTGTCCAGTTCATCAAGACTTGAGACCAAGACCTGACGAGGCTTGGAGCCTTCCTGAGGGCCGACGATTCCGGCGGCCTCAAGCTGATCCATAACTCGGCCGGCCTTCGCATAGCCCATTCCGAGGCGGCGCTGGAGATCCGATGTCGAGCCACGCTGGCTCATCACGATCAACTTGGCGGCCTCCTCGAAACGCTCGTCAAGCTTGGTCATATCGACCAAGCCGCCCGAACCGTCCTCAGTGTCGTCATCCACAGGCGGAAGATAGTACGGAACGTTGTAACTCTTCTTGTAGCCGTCCTGCGAACCGATGTACTCGGTGAGCCTGTTGATCTCCTCACTGTCGATGTAGGCGCACTGCACACGCTCCATCTCGACTCCGGCGTAGTAAAGCATATCTCCCTTTCCGATCAGTTTCTCCGCTCCCGGAGAGTCAAGAATGGTCGAGGAGTCGGTTCTGGACACGACCCTGAAGGCGATTCGTGTCGGGAAGTTCGTCTTGATGAGTCCGGTGATGACATCCACGGACGGACGCTGGGTGGCAAGCACGACGTGAAGACCGGCGGCCCTTCCCTTCTGGGCAAGCCGGATGATGGAGGTCGTTATGCTGCGGGCAACGGCCTTGGCGTCACCGCTGCCTCCCACGGACATCGTGAGGTCGGCATATTCATCAATTATGGTGACTATGTACGGCAGGAAACGGTGTCCCTCGTCGGGACGGAGCCTGCGGTTGCGGTACTTTTCGTTGTAGGTCTTTATGTTAGGCACAGAGGCCTTGCTGAGCAACTCGTAGCGCTGGTCCATCTCGATGCACAGGGAACGCAGGATCTTGTCAGCCTTGTCAGCCTTCTTCACGATGGCGTTGTCCAGTTCCTCCTTCTGATCATTGCAAGGAAGCACGGCGAGGTAGTGCTTGATGAGGTGGGCGTAGGCCGAGAACTCGACCATCTTAGGATCGATGAAGACAAGTTTCAGCTCGGACGGATGCTTCGAGTACAGGAGCGATGTGACGATGGCGTTGAGACCCACAGACTTACCCTGCTTCGTGGCTCCGGCGACAAGAAGGTGCGGAGCGTCGGCCAGATCAAAGACCTTGACTTTCTGCTGGATCGTGTAGCCGATCGCCACCGGGAGCTCGGCCTTGCTGGAGCGGAACGCCCCGTCGTTGAGCACAGCGCGCATCGGGACGATTGCAGGATGGTCATTGGCGACCTCTATGCCCACGGAGTCAGTAAGAGTCACGACACGGACACCCCTTGCGTGAAGGTGCATACCGAGATCCTCCTGAAGTTTCTTGATCTCGGAGATCTTCACTCCCGGAGCGGGATAGACCTTGTAGAGAGTCACCGTCGGTCCGACGATGGCCTTGACATCATTGATCTGGATCTTATAGTTCTCCAGGGCGCTGCGGATCCTGGCGTTGTTCCTGGTAAGTTCCTCGTCGGACACTTCATTCCTGCCGGACGAGTAGGTGTCTAAAAGTTCCAGCGAAGGGAACTTGTAGTCAGGAAGCTCGTCACGGACATTGATCCTCGGAAGCTCCGACTTCACGTCCGTGGTCAGTTTGGTTCCCTTAATCACTTCCATAGAAGGTTCGGCGGGCTGGCTGACCTTGGAATCACGTGGTGTCCTAAGGAAGGTCGGGGCTTCGGCAGGCTCAGCCACCGAGGATTCCGGATAGGCTGAAGCTTCGATTGGCTCGGCCACCCTGGGTTCAGGACGGGAAGGGGCTTCGACAGGCTCAGCCACCGAGGAACTGGATTCAGCGGCAGAGTTGGTTGACCCTTCAGCAACGCGGGAAGGTCTCTTGGATCTCACAGCTTTCTCAGCCGGATCCTTCCGGTCGCCCAGAGACATCAGCCAGTCAGAGAATCTCCTTGAGGCAAGCAGAAGCCAGACAACAACCAGAAAGACAAGGATGAGACCGCTCAGAATGTCACCCAAGACAACAGCCCCCCATTTGACGACAGACTCTCCGCACTCACCGCCGAGGCCTCCGCCAAAGGCATTGCCAAGGCCCGAAAGATCAGAGATATAAGCCAACACAAAAGAAGAGACCATCGCCCCTGACAAAGTCAGCAGGGCGGTCTTGAGCATCGAGTAATGCCAACGGCGCAGAAGCAACCTGACAGAGACAGCGAAAAGAATGACCACAAAGGCAAGGCTTCCGAGACCGAACCACCTGCGGACAAGCAGGTCGGCCCAACGGTAGCCCATCTTTCCGGCTATGTTGCTGACAGTGACGGAAGTGTCCCCGACCGCTGACGACAAAGAACTTTGGTCGGCCTTCCAGGTAAAGAAATAGGAGATGATGGCCAGCAATGTGAACACTGCCAGCAACGCGACAACCAAGCCTGTGATTTTCGTAAGTTTTGCCTTGTCGCCGTCATCCATATTCCTCCAGAATCCAAACATTATTTCCTGTTCTTGCGGTTGCCTTTCTTGTTGTTCCTGCGGTTCTGCCCCATACCAAGGTTCAGACCCGGACGGGAGAAATTGGAATCGAACGAGATCTTGGAAAGCTCAAGGTCGGCGGGAACCCTTATCCTGTAGCCGGACAGTTTCTCAATGTCTGCGAATATGGTCTCGTCGGCCACGCTGTCCTTGTTCCAGATCAGGTACTGCTGACGCATATAAATGGCCAGCGAACGCAGCATAGAACGCTTCATCTCGCCTTCCGGCTCACCGGCGATCAGGTCGATGATGCTCTCGATGTTGCGGCCGTAGTGATTGGCTCGCACAGGCGACTTGTCGATCGGGATGACCATAGGCGGCACATCCATCGCCTCGGGATGAGGCGCAGGGTAAGGTGAATCGATGTCAAGGTCATAGCCTGCGATCATATAGAGATGATCCCAGAGTTTCTGCTCATAGTTCTCCTGTGTGTGAACCTGAGGATTAAGCTGTTCCATAACCCGGACCACGGCCTTCGCCTGTTCGCTTCTCTTCGCCCGGTCGGGAATGGCCTTGACCTGCTCAACCATATTCAAGACAATCCTGCCATATTCCGGCATCTGAAGTTTCTCCCTTTCGGTGTTGTAGTAAAGCTTTATCGAGTTGTCGTTGGCTTCCATAATAATTACATTTTGTGTCAAACGGACAAATATACGAAAATTATTCCACCTCGTCCTTAAGAACATACCAGATCACCGGTGTGATTTCGGAATATCCCATCCGGCGGTAGATGTCGGCGTAATGTTCGACCTGACGGCGGTAGCGACGGTTCCTCTCTCCGAACTTGTAGTCGAGCACAGTGACCCGGCCATCCTTAATGACAACCCTGTCAGGACGATAGACCTCGCCGTCCGTGTCGATCAGCTGTGTCTCGTTCAGAATCTCAGCGCCGTCGGACGAGAACCACTCCGGGTGTGAGGACACCCTCCGCGTCAGAAGATCAAGATACGCTTTTTCTTGTCCAGCGTCGATCTCCCCGGCCTCGAAAGCCCGCCTGACAGCGTCAGGGATGTCGGACGGAGTGAGAACCTCAGACAGGATTCCGTGAAGCACCGTGCCATTCAGCCTTGCGTCGGTTTTAGACTCGTCGCAGAAGAAATCTATCGAGTCAGCGCTGAACTTGAGCCTACCCCGCTCCCTCACATCCGAATCAGGGTCCTCAACGGAAGGATTCAAAGGATAGGACGGATAGCCAGGTGTCAGCTCGGCGACGACTTCGGCCTTGCGCTCAAGGGTCGAGTAGTCGAAGACCTCACCTTTCGAGAATACGATCGAACTGTCGGACTCCTTTTTGGCAAAGCCGAGCGGAGAGCCATAGCAGTACAGGTAGGTGTAGAGAATCTGCGAGAAATCAGTGTAGTCGCACGGCGGAGCCTGGAAGGCGCGCTTCGGGACGACGGGCGCTTCGGCAGGTTGGTGAGCTTGTCGAACCACAGCGACCGTACCGACAGGCTCAGTGGACACACAGGGAGGGACGGCAGGCGCTTCGGCAGGCTCAGCGACCGTGCCGACAGGGACAGCGACCGAAGAGGTGATTTTCTCCGGCGGGTTCGCGGCTATGATTGTCAAGCCTTTGACCGGCCTTGTCAAAGCGACATAGAACGCGTTGATGTTATCGACGAACTGGAAACGCATTTCCTTGACACTTCCGTCACGGAACAGAGAATCCTCTTTTTCCGGCTTACTGAGAAAGACATTATAGACACCGTCAACGATGCCCTCCAGCTCTGTGCCGGCCACAGAAGGCCTGGTCCAGTGCGGCTCCGAACGGAACAGCCCGACCCCCTCGGCGAACGGGAAAATAACGTGCTGGAACTCAAGCCCTTTCGACTTGTGGATTGTCATAACCCTGACTGATTCCGGATCGGCAGGGGAACTGATCTTCGGATCAGCCTCCCGCCAGGCTTTCAGGAAACCGTCAATTGAGTTGCCGTTGACGGCCGCATAGTCCTGCACGAAATCCATCAGTGCCTGCGAGTACTGAGTCTCGGACTCGAACAGTTCCGAATCCCTGTCCCTAAGGATGCGCAGAAGCCTCTCGCAAAGATCGGACAAGGACAGGCAGAAAAGATCACCCACATTGACATCCAGCTCTCCGGCAAGGTAAGAGCCGATGGTGTCATCCTCATTCCCGACAGATGACAGAAGAGACACAACCTGCCGGGCCACGACCGATGACTTCAGACGGAGGGAATCATCCGAAATGACATTCACTCCATTGTCCATCAGGTACATAGCCACATCCGAACCGTGATTGTTGTCGCGGACAAGCACAGTGATGTCTCCATACCTCGCCCCGTTTGCCCGGACTCTCTCCACAGCCTCCAAAATGTTCCTCATCTCATCGTCCTTGTCGCAGAAGACGACCTCCACGCTTCCATCCGAACCACTTCCCGATTTCACCAGCTGCGCCGCGTCCGAATAGATGCGGCGGACACTAATGTCCGATCTGTCGCCAAGAATGTCGTCGAGAGCCGAGGAGGCATATTCAAAGAATCCATTGTTGAATTCGACTATATTCCTGAGACTCCGGTAGTTGCTGTCCAAGGTCTCGATCCCGCACTCCTGGAACTCGTCCTGAACTTCCTGTGCCATCATCCTCCAGTCCGAGCCGCGCCAACGGTAGATGCTCTGCTTCACATCGCCGACAAGAAGATTCTCCTTGCCCTGCGCGACGCTGTTCTCTATCAACGGGCGGAAATTGTCCCACTGGATCCTCGACGTGTCCTGAAACTCATCCAACAGGAAATGCTCAAAGCGCACGCCTAATTTCTCGTAGATGAACGGAGCGTCGGTGCCGTCGATTATGTTCCTCAGAATGACGTTGGAGTCGTCCAGACTAAGCACGTTCTTTTCTTTCATCAGAGCCTTGAACTCCCGGTCAAGATCCCCGGCGATGCCAAGCTCGTTGAGAATGGACGAGATCCTCAAAGCGGTGACATAGACCTTGTACTTCTTGGCAAACACCCCGCAATACTTCTGAATCAACGGCATAAGCCTGCCTTCCGAAGACGCAAACCTGCCGAGGTCGGCCTTCCTGAACCACTTGCCGAAATCCTCGCTGTTCTTGAATATGGTCGGGGTCGGATACTTCAGCTTGTCATCAGGCCCTGCGACGGCGTTTTCAAACACAGAGTCGAAACAGCCGCGGGAAAAATCCTCGTTGGACAGGCCGAACTCCCCCGCCGCCCTCACAAAATCCGACGCTGCCTCCTTCACCTCCTTCCTGAACGAGGACGCTACTCCAGAAAGAGCCTTCTTCATCCTGGCGAGGTTCTCTTTTGAATATTCCTTCTCCTCATCAATGCCGAACTCCTCCACGGCGGCTCTGTGCTCATCCGACTTCAGGGTCATCGCGACCTCCTTCAGATTGCTCTCAAGGCTGTACCGCTTGCCTTTCCGCAAATCCTCCATCACGCTCTGCGTCAACCAGCCGAGAAGTTCCTTGTTGTCTTCCGAAAGGGAATCGAGAACCCTATCGACACTCTCAGAGACCAAAGAATTCTTGTCCAACTCAACCTGATAGGTCGAGAACTGGCCGATCTCCCTTGAGAACGCCTTGAGAGTCTGCTGGAAAAACCGGTCTATCGTGCTGACAGCGAACGCCCCGTAGTCGTGAAGGATGTCGCACAGGACAGTCTCAGCCCTGCGCCTCAACTGTTCCTCCGACTCGAACGAAGAGACAAGATCGCCAAAGTAAGGAGAGTCCGCCGGAGCCGTGGCAAGCAGATGAAGCTCTTTAAGAATACGGCTTTTCATCTCGTCAGTGGCCTTGTTGGTGAACGTCACCGCAAGAATATGACGGTAGGAGTACCTCTCCTCATCGGTCAGAAGCAGTCTTATGTAGGTTTTGGCCAGATTAAAGGTCTTACCGGATCCGGCCGAGGCTTTCATTATACGTATCATCTTCCGCAAATCATTCTAAAGTCACAGTGTGAGCAGGTCTTTTCCTCGTCAGTCCTGACGAACGGAACAACAATGGAGGCTATCTCCGAGAGAAAACTGTGCAGCCTTTCCTCCGTCAGGCTCATAAACTTCTCGCTGACAGGAACTTCCTTGATAGGTTGGGTGAACAGGGCGGCCGGAGGATAGATGACATTGACCATCCTCTGCCCCCTGTAGCCCTCTGACTCCCGGCAGAACACATCATAGAGATAGAGCTGAAGGGCGATCTTTGGACGACCCACGTTACGCGGGCCGAACAACGCCTCCACGACCTTCCCGGCGCTCTCGTCCGTGATATCGACATCATTGTCCTCCACCTTGCCGGTCTTGTAGTCAATTATCCTGATCTCTCCGGGCCGGACACTGTCCATCCTGTCCACATAGCCGATGAAATGGAATCCGTCGATGTCAATCCTGAACTCACGCTCCAGGCCAAGGATGTCGAACCCGTCCGCTCCGGTGGATTTCAAGAGTTCCAGATCCCTTTCCAGGGTCTTGACGACATATTCCACAATGACCTCCTCCACCACGAGATCCCTTCCTGTGACCTCAAGGGAATGAAGCTGCTCCATAATGAGTCCGCGCGCCATCTCCTTGATTTGCCCACGTCCGCGCAGAAGCCCGGAAAGGTACTCCGCCGTCACCTTCTTTCCTCCGGCCATCTCCTCGGAATAAAGTTTCTGCATCAGGCCGTGGAACACGTTTCCCAACATCCCGGCGTCGAGATCCTCGGAGACCTCGTCACTCTTACGGAGCTTCTTGACTGTCGCGTAATAGAATTTGGCCGGACAATCGAGATAGTTCTTCAGGGCGGAGGCCGAAAGCCTTGTCCGACGCACCACGGCCACATCCTCCTCTGTCTTGGCAATCTCCTTCGCGGAGGAATTCCCCGCAGCGTTGGCCTTGACAAAAGAGCGTTTTATCGGCAGGTTGAAATGGTACTCAAGCTGCTTGATGTAGCGGCTCTCCTCACCTCCCTTCAGACCCTCCGTCCTTGAGTCATAGACAAGGGTCACTTTCTCAGCCCTCTGGATCAGGCGGTAGAAGTAGTAAGCCCAGACGGCGTCCTGGAACTCGTAGGTCGGCAGGCCGAAGCCCTTGCGCAGCTCAGGAGGAATGAACGACGAGCTGACGCTGCGCCTCGGGAACATCCCCTCATTGCAGGACAGGATCATTACCTGCCTGAAATCCAACGCCCTGGTCTCCAGCGGGCCCATAATCTGAAGGCCTTTGAGAGGCTCACCGTTGAAAGGAATCGACACAGGTCCGAGAAGCTGGTCCAGCAGCCTGACATAAGTCATCGGAAGAACCTCAAGACCGGCGGACTGAAGACGGGACACGGCGTTATAAACCGCCTTGGCAAACTCAAGCTCGATGGCCAGGGACGAATCCGAGGCCAAGGCCGGGGCAAGTCCCTTGATCAAGGTCTTGAGATACTCCGAGAAAGCGTCGATCTGCCCGGCGGAAGCGAGTTTCGGATCGGTCACAGCCGGTTGGAAGAGGATGTCAAAGACCGGGATTCCAGAGAGATCCTCCTGAGGGATGTAGTACTTGGCGCCGCTCTTGACGGCGTTGACCTTGTCTTTGACAGCCTGGTCTCCCTGAGTCACCTTTCTGAATATGCTGGATGAGAAAATCGACCAGACCTGCCTGTGGTAGAAGTACCATTTACCGTCCTTACGGCGAAGGTGCATCTGCATCGCGGAGACCATCGTGACGAAGTCGAAGAACGCGCTGTTCTTCATCGGATAGCCCATCGTGACATTGATGTCCTTGATCTCCTCCGGAATCGAGTTCAGGACCGGAAGCAGAAGCGACTCATCCGGAAGCACCACGGCGCAGCGCTCGTCCTTGACCACGGACGGAATCAGTTTGGCCTGCCCAACGGACGACGGAACGCTTATCACCTCCACCTCGGGAGTCCCCAATCCATCGGTGTCAAGTTCGAAAGCCTGCGGGAAGTCCTTGACATTACGGGACATAAAGAAAGACGACTTGTTAAGTGGATTCCGTACCATCTCCCCGGAATAGTCCCAACAGAATGCCGCGAGTCCGGCATCCCGCATCCTGCGCATAACCTTTTTCTCGCACTCGTTCAAAGCGTTGAGTCCGATGAAGACATATTCATCAACATCGCCGAAGGCGGCCTTCAGCACATCCACAGCGGCCTCAGAATCGAGGCGCGTCGCCAGGCTGCGGTAAACCATTCCCTCGTAGGCCTGCCCCTTGGCGGAAAGCCTTTCCCGGAAACTGTTGTAAAGCGGCAAAAGAATATTCCAGACCTGAAGGAAGCGTTCCTTCACATTCGGGTTGGACGAATTCAGATCAACCGTAAGCCGCCCTTCGCCGCGGAAGTGACTGACGAAACTCTCGATAGCCTTCCTCTGATTCTCGGTGAGGTAGGAATATGAATCCTGTATCTTCTTGAAATCGGAGATGTTGGCGAACAGTCTCTCCGGATCGACAAGGTACTTGTCAATGTCATCGAAGTCTCCAAGGATCACATCGCCCCAGAAAATGAACTCGTCGAGAGACTCGTACCCTGAATAGAGAGGCTTGTAGCATTCGTACAGATCCAGAAGCAGGCTCACCCTGTCCGCAGGCTTATCCCCGGATATTCGATAAAAGAAGTCATTGATCGTGAGCATCTTCGGTGCGACAATAGGGATTCCTTCCTCCTTTATCGCCTCCCCTAAATACTTCGTGAAGAAGACCTGGCTTCGCCTGTTAGGGAAAATCAGGCAGGACTTCGAGATCCCGCCTTTCTCCATAAGATGATCGGCCACTTGTTTTAGGAATGGTGTCATATTTATATTCATTAATTTTCCGCTATGGTTGCAGGTGACGGAATCCCCCCATCCAGCGCTAAGAGATGACCGCCGTCCGCCTTCCCGCGCGGGCTGTCAGACAATAATACTGAGATACCGCTTAAAAAGCAACCATACTGGTTAAATTTTTCGCAAAAATAATTCAAGATTGTGCAATAACCCGGCACAATCAAAAAAAAATCGCAAAATTTTCTAATTTTTAATAATTCTATTTTGTAAATTCAAAATATGGCATTAACTTTGCGAAACGAAATGACATTGACTCATTTCATTTTGTAAGCGTTAAAAAATAAGTTGGTAAAGGTTTGGAAGTATTTTCGAGGATAGATG
>CAYZKZ010000049.1:18606-20863 GCA_964479325.1 uncultured Muribaculaceae bacterium | reverse complement strand
TTGCAAATGTACCCCTTTAGCAAAATCGCCAACGTAACGCACTGATTATCAACACTTAGCATTCTCGTCAGCAAAACAAACAGACTGTGCAACTATACAGCTGATTATCAAGTAATTGCGCAAAGCATTTAACTAATCTCCATTTAACAGAGACAAGCGTGCGGGAATCTAAAAGGCAAGGTTTAACTAAACTTTTAATAGGGATGGGTGAAAGGGGCTGACACTTTCTGAAGACACTGATTCAGGGCCAACTGACTTTCTTTAAGCAAGGCGGGCTTGTGGCGTGGCGGGCAATAGGCTAATAGTCAGTGCGTTAGGCTAATCTACTACCGGGCGAAACGGGTGGTAGTACAGGTGATTAAACATCTGATAATAAAGATGTTAGCCGCCACGCAGAATTGGAGGGAAAGTGTTGAGACGGAATTGAAATGAAAGAGATACGGGGGATGCACGAAATAAATACAGTGGATTCAGGGAAAATGGGGAATACTGGAGATTCAGAAGATACGGGAAATACGGAGATATGGGAAACGCAGGGAATACGGTAAATACGGTAAATTCAAGAGATTCAAGGGATACTGGGGATTCAGGAAATACAGGATGCAGGGAATACAAGGGACGCAGGGATACGGGAAATGCCGGTGAAAACTTACGGAATCAACGAAAACATACGAAAACAACGGAAATATTTGTGGATAATGTGCTGAATTCATATCTTAGCGGAGTCCAGGCGGGACTCTCCCCTACAGATGAAGGTCCAGACTTGGACGTTATACATATTAGACTTAAACATTAGGCTTAAACATTGGACCTTAACGTTAGGCTTAAACGTTGAGCTTTAACATTAGGCTCAAAAGTTAGGCTTAAACTTAGATTTTACATTAGGTCCAAACGTTAGACTTACTAAACATTAGACTATGACGAGCAAAAGGCAAAAGCGCATTCCGCGGGATGTGGCTGTACACATTTTCCAGAGGGCGAGCCACGGTTTCGTGGTGTTTTACAATTCCAAAGACTCTTTGGTGTTTTTCACGATGTTCTCGGTTCTCGCTGTCAGGCACAGGCTACGAGTGATCGGACTCTGCATTATGCACAATCATATTCACATTCTGACGGAAGTGGCTTCCAACGAGAAGGTGTCAGCCTTCGAGCGAGATCTTATTTCTTGGTTCACAAGGGTTTATAATGCGAGACACGGGTTTGTGGGGAAATTGTTCGACACGTACGGAATCTCTTTGAAACGGGATGACAAGGCTGTCAGAACCGCTCTTGCCTACGTCAACAACAATCCTGTGGAAGGGAGGATGTGCCGACGGGCCGAAGAATGGCGGTGGAACTTCATCGCCTTCGCGGAATCGACGCACCCATATTCAGAAAAAATGACTTTGTCGCTCGCCTCGCGGGGGTTGAGAAGGGCTGTCAGGATGATTGAATATTTCCGCTCAGCTGGGAAGCCGTTGCTCTACGAAAGGCTCGACGAGTTGCTTGACCCGCTGAGTGTCAATGAGAAACGGCAGCTGATCGATTTCATTATCCGGGAATATTCCATCATCGACTTTCCGCGCGCCGTCAGCTTCTACGGCAGCTACAGGGCAATGGTCGAAGCTTTCTCGCTCAACACTGGTTCTGAATATGAGATCAGAGAGCCTTTCGAACCTAACTCCGGGCAGGCTTACAGGAAGATGACCCGGCATTTTGCGGCAGACAGGCGCTTCAATGGCATCGGGGATTTGTTGGGGAGACCGGCGGAGACCGTTATCGATTACTTCAACGAACTGGTCACCCGCTGTCTGGTCTCGACGACTCACGCAAAGAAATTTCTGCGGATACAAGATGCGGAGGATTCTACGTTTACATTTCCGTTGAAATAAGGGTGGTGGATTCGCAACATAAATTATTTAGATTTCCAGATGGAGTACAAGAAGATGATTCCAGACGAGACAGAAGGCGGCCTCTGGATGGGTTTAGAGCCGAAGAGGCGTGGCGGGCAAAGGGCTGATTATCAAGATAATGAGCCAACATACTCCCCACCGGATTACCTTGGAGTAGCACACAGCATTTCACTATAAGTCAACAAGTTAGCCGCCACGGGCCGTGAGACAAAGAGCAGCATCGGTAAGCCAGGCAGGCAAATTGGGCAGACAAGCCGGGCAAGCAAGCCGGGTCACCAATTGACAGTGGCTCAAAAGGCGGCCTCCGGAGGGGTTTAGAGCCGAAGAGGCGTGGCGGGCAAAGGGCTGATTATCAAGATAATGAG
>CAYZKZ010000049.1:10850-18506 GCA_964479325.1 uncultured Muribaculaceae bacterium | reverse complement strand
AGCACACAGCATTTCACTATAAGTCAACAAGTTAGCCGCCACGGGCCGTGAGACAGAGGACATAAGAAGTTAGCTTCTGTGTCTGTCATCAACAAGTTAGCCGCCACGAGGTATGGGACGGGAAGGGGTTGCCGGAATGTTAGCCAGAATCTTTGGTAGCAATCTCTGGCCAAAATCTTTGGTAACAATCTCTGGCCGTAATCTTTGGTGGCAATCTCTGGCCACAATCTTTGGCTGTATTATTTGGCTGTAACCTTAGGCAGTTTTTGACCGGAATATTTGGCTATATCTGGCCGTATTGGACAATTAATTTGGCTTTTGGAATTGGTTTTACTAATTTTACGACCGCAAAAGAAAGTACCCTGAAAAGGGTTGTTGCGGTTGCAAAAGATGTTGCGAATGGATGTTGACAAGCAAAGATGGCAAGAGGCAGATGACCGAGGTGGACTGGAGCGGCAGCATATTCGTTTGCGCACGGCCTTGGGTTATGGCGTCGGGGGAACCTGGAAACGGAAGGACTGGTAACGCGGCAGTATATTCACAACCTTATGGTGCTGGGAATACCGCAAAAAACGGAAGGGCCGACAGCGGGGGTATATTCATTTGCAGACAACCTATCGCGGCAGGTGCGGGTTACAGCGCTGGATGCCGGTTTTAACTAAGAAGCCAACTGAACGATGGATTCCGGGATGAAGATAAAAGACAGCATAAAATGGCTTTGGAGGGCTTCCAAAGGCCACCGGTTCAGCATTTTATGCGTTGGAGTGACGGGTCTGTTCAGAGTCGTCATCTCTTTGGTCTTCATCTGGATCTGCAAGAGGATCATCGACAATGTGACCGGGGCGGCGGACGGAGACTTGGGCGTGCTGATAGCGGTGATGATCACCCTGATGATCCTCCGGCTCATCCTCTCGATCGCAAGCGAAAGAATAAGCCGCAAAGCGGAGACAGGACTCACCAACAAGCTGCGACTTGGGATATTCAATCATCTGATGAACAGCCGGTGGAACGGCAACGAGACCCGCCATTCGGGAGATGTCCTCAACAGGATCATAGACGATGCGCCGGATGTCTCGGCCATACTGTGCGGAGGAATCCCGTCGGCGATGGTGACAGTCTGCCAACTGATCGGAGCGCTGTACCTTCTCTCAAGGATGGATGTCCACCTGGCCTTGGCCCTGCTGCTCATCACACCGACTGCCCTGCTCCTGAGCAAGAGCTTTATCCGGAAAATGAGACGGATGACCAAGGACATACGCTCCACGGAAAGCCTCGTCCAGGAACACATACAGGAAAGCGTGCAGAACAGCCTGCTGCTCCGCTCGCTGGAGTACTCACCGCATTCAGTCTCCAAACTGGAGTCACTTCAGGCCAGGCTGATGCGGAAGGTTATGCGCTACACAGACTTTTCTCTTTTCTCCCGCTCGATGGTACAACTCGGATTCACAGCCAGTTACGTCACAGCCTTCCTTTGGGGGATCTTCGGACTCAAGAGCGGTGCGGTGACATTCGGAACGATGACGGCTTTCCTTCAGCTCGCCGCGCAGATCCAGAATCCGATGATCCAGCTGAGCCGTCAGATTCCGGCGTTCATCAGAGCCATCACGTCCGCCGAGAGGCTTTCGGCGCTTTCCGAAGGGCCGGTGGAAGAGTCCGGAACTCCACTCCGGCTGGAAGGAAAGACCGGTGTCCGCATCGAACACCTTGGGTTCGCATATTCAGAGAAAGAAAGGAGAATATTCGAGGATCTGTCCTACGATTTCGCTCCGGGCAGTATGACGGCGGTCATCGGGGAGACGGGAATAGGCAAGACGACGTTGATGCGTCTGATTTTAGCTCTTGTCACTCCTGACAGCGGCGAAGTCGTGTTCTACAACGAGAAAGGTGAAGAGCATCCGGCGTCGCCATCGACCCGCTGCAACCTTTCCTACGTTCCGCAGGGCAACACCCTGTTCAGCGGGACGATCCGTGACAATCTGCTGATGGGAGACCCTGACGCCACCGATGAGGAGATTGTGGAAGCGATTCACTCGGCGGCGGCTGATTTCGTGATGGAACTTCCTGACGGCCTGGACACAAGATGCGGCGAGCGAGGGGTCGGATTCAGCGAGGGTCAGGCTCAAAGAATAGCCATAGCGAGAGGCCTGCTGCGGCCGGGTGGCGTACTTCTTTTGGACGAACCGTCCTCCGCATTGGATGTCGAGACCGAAAAGACTCTGTTCCAAAGGCTTAAGGAAAGAGCCAAGGGGAAGACACTCATCATCATCACCCATCGGGAGGAGATCACCTCTCTTTGCACTTCCGTGATCCGGATAGAAACGCCGGCAAACGCAAGGCAGGCATAGGAGGGACGGAGACGCTCAATCGGAGCGACTTCCCAAAAACGCGCGCTTCCAAAGGCCGAGCAGGATGCGGCGGAATGGTCTGAGAGCCAGCCAAAGCCGGACCCTTATCCGATAGGCGCGGGAATCCACATCAACCGGACGCTTCCCTCCTTTCATGATGGTCACCACGCGGCCGAATATTCCGTCGGAGGAGCAGCGATCCTTTGCCTTTAATATTCCATCCCCCTGAATCTCAGCCACTCCGGTCTTGTCGAAGCTTAGAATCCGATGAACCACGAAACGGCCGTCCGCGCGGAACAGCACTATGTCGCCCACCTTCGCCCGCCGACGGGACTCGCCCTCCGCACTCCCCTCCTCTATTCCCTCAAGCACGACAGAATCGACTCCCCCTTCGATGAAAGGAAGCATACTGTCCCCTTTGACGGGGATGGTGACGGTCTTTCCCTCGCGCAGCAAAGAGATGACAGTCCCGAAAAAAGCGTCATTGCCTACAATCATAACAACAATATACGAAAAATCTTCCGTTTGACCCCAATCAGCGGAAATTGTTTTGCGGAAAATAGTTATTTTTGTGTTCTATAAGTAAGCCTTAAAAAATAAGTTGGTAAAGGTTTGGCAGTATTTTCGAGGATAGATGTCTTTTGGAAGAAGGAGTGTGCCGGTGGCACATGACTGATGAGAAAAGACATATAGACCGAAAAGACAATCAAAGATTTCCAAGTTATTATTTAAGGATTACTAAACTGTAAACCTTAATTTTGAAGAATATGGTCAAAATCAATTTGGGAGGATGCGCCTCCTTTGTTAAGGACGAGGACTACAAGGAATATGTAGGAAAAGCCTTGTCCGCTTTCGATGTACTTGACAGCGAGTCCGGAGCAGGTAATGACTTCCTTGGATGGAAGCACCTCCCTTCACAGACGCCTGAATCACTCATCACCGAGTGCGAGGCCGTGCGCGACAGCTGGAAGGCAAAAGGCGTGAACCTCGTCATCGTGATCGGCATCGGAGGATCGTACCTCGGAGCGCGCTGCGCCATCGAGGCTCTCTCCCACAACTTCGCCAAACAGCTCGGCGGAGCGAAGGACGCTCCTGAGGTCGTGTTCGCGGGCAACAATCTTTCAGAGGAATATCTTGCCGAGCTTATGGATCTGGCCGCCGAAAGGAATGTCGCCACGGTTGTGATCTCCAAATCCGGCACCACGACAGAGCCTGCCGTCGCCTTCAGAATCGTGAAGGAACACATCGAGAAGAACTACACCGACGCCTCCGAAAGGATCGTCGCGATCACTGACGCCCACAAGGGAGCGCTCAAGACCCTCGCCACGCAGGAAGGCTACAAGACATTCGTCGTTCCGGACAATGTCGGAGGCCGTTTCTCAGTCCTCACTCCGGTAGGACTCCTGCCGATTTTAGTGGCCGGATTCGATGTCAGGGCGATGCTCGCCGGAGCGGCCGAGATGGAGAAGGCCCTCGCCGTCAGAAGCGAGGAGAATCCTGCCGTTCAGTACGCCGCGATGAGGAACCTGCTCTACTCGAAACTCGGAAAGAAAATCGAGATCTTAGTAGCCTACAACCCTAAGTTCCAGTACCTTGGCGAATGGTGGAAGCAGCTCTACGGCGAGTCCGAGGGCAAGGATCTCAAGGGAATATTCCCGGCCTCCGTCAATTTCACCACTGACCTTCACTCAATGGGGCAGTTCATCCAGGACGGCGACAGGGTTGTGTTCGAGACCGTGGTGAACATTGAGAAGAGCAACCGCAGCGTTGTCATCGGATCTGACGAGCAGAACCTCGACCAGCTCAACTACCTCGCCGGTCAGCACGTGGAGCATTGCAACGCTATGGCGCGGCTCGGAACCAAGCTCGCCCACATCGACGGCGGAGTTCCTCAGCTTGAGGTCTCCATCGAGAAGATCGACGCGTTCAACCTCGGCGGCCTGTTCTACTTCTTTGAATATGCCTGCGGAATCAGCGCCTACGTGCTTGGTGTAAATCCGTTCAACCAGCCAGGCGTGGAGGCCTACAAGAAGAATATGTTCGCCCTTCTCGGCAAGCCTGGCTACGAGGAGCAGGGCAAGGCGCTTCAGGCAAGACTCTAAGGCTGATGACCTGCGAGCAGAAATTCAGGGACACTTATGGACGGGAGCCGGAAGGGCTCTCGTTCTGTCCTTATCGCGTCTGCCCGATCGGAGCGCACTCCGACCACCAGCTTGGCAAAGTGACCGGCTTCGCGATCGACAAGGGAATCCACATCGCTTTCGCTCCAAAACAGAACGGAGTGGTTGAGTTCTCCTCATTGCAGTTCAGCAAGCGCGCCCAGTGGCACGTCTGCTCCGTCCCCGAGTCCAGGCAAGGCGACTGGGCCGACTATCTGCGCGGGGCTACACTCAAACTCGGAGCGAAGTACCCGCTCAGGATCGGACTCAGCGGAGTGATCGAAGGGTCTCTCCCGATCGGAGGCCTGTCCTCATCCGCCGCCGTCACGATAGCTTTCCTGAAAGCCCTATGCACGGTCAACGGCATTCATCTGTCGGACGAGGAACTGATAGCCACCGAGATGGCCGCGGAGAATGACTATGTCGGCGTGTCCTGCGGAAAGCTTGACCAAAGCTGCGAGGTCTATTCAAAGAAGGATCATCTGCTCTACCTTGACACGAAGGACGACCGCTACGAACTTATTCCGACCTCTCCGGCGATGAAGCCCTACGAGATCGCCGTGTTCTTCAGCGGGGTCGAGCGTACGCTCGCCGGAAGCAAGTTCAATATGAGGGTGGATGAATGCCGCAGCGCCGCCTACGCCCTGAAGGCCTACTCAGGGATGGAGTACGGCAAATTCGCGGAGACAAACCTCAGGGATGTCCCCGTGGAGGTGTTCCACCGGTTCAAGGACCGGCTTCCGGAGAATTGGCGGCGCAGGGCCGAACATTGGTACGGGGAATATTCCCGTGTCGAGCGTGGGGCGGAGGCCTGGAGGAACGGAGACCTCGTGGAGTTCGGACGGCTTTGCTTCGAAAGCGGTAGATCCTCTATCGAGAAATGGGAGACCGGTTCTCCTGAACTCAAGAAGATCTACGAGATAATGACCCAAACAGACGGAATCTACGGAGGCCGTTTCAGCGGAGCCGGATTCAAAGGCTGCTGTATGGCGATCATAGACCCCGCCTTCAAGGATGAAATATTCAAAAAGGTTGAGACTGAATATCTTGCCGAGTTCCCCGAATTGAGAGGCCACTACTCCGCCTGCATCTGCCACAGCGCCGACGGCGTGAAGATATAACCGAATAAAGGTATAGACCATGAAGTGCCTGATACTTGCGGCGGGGTACGCCACGAGGCTTTACCCGCTTACTGAGAATTTCCCGAAGCCGCTTCTGAAAGTCAAGGACAAAGCTATTCTGGACTGGCTCATCGACGACATCAGAACCTCAGGAGAGGTTGATGAATATGTCGTCATCACCAACCATAAGTTCGCCCGTCATTTCAGCGAGTGGGCAGCAGGAAGACCGGAGGACAAGATTACGGTAGTAGATGACGGAACCTCGACCAACGAGACCCGCTTGGGAGCGGTGCGTGACATCCAGTTCGCCATCGAATCTTTAGGGATTGACGATGACCTTCTCGTCATCGCCGGAGACAACGTACTGGATTTCAGCCTCGTAAGATTCATTGAATATTCCCGCTCGAAGGGTACGTCCTGCACTATGCGCTATTTTGAGCCTTCGGAGCAGAGGCTGCGAAAATGCGGTGTGCTGGAGGTCAACGCCGAGGATCTGATTCTCGGAATGGTGGAGAAACCTGCCGAGCCTCGCTCGCACTGGTGCTGTCCTCCTTTCTACTTCTACACCCGCAAGGACGCAGGTCTGATTCCCGCCGGAATCGCCGCCGGTTGCGGCACAGACGCCCCAGGCAGCTTCATCGCCTGGCTCGCCACCCAGGTTCCGGTCCATTCAATGGAGATGCCCGGCAAGCGCTACGACATCGGCAACCTCGAGAGCTACCACACCGTCTGCGGGCAGTACAACGGAATCAGCCCGGAAAACCGCTGAGCGCCTGCGCTTCGGCGCTTCGACACTTCGACACTTCGACACTTCGACACTTCGACACTTCGACAAGCTCAGTGACCACAAGCTCAGTGACCACAAGCTCAGTGACCACAGGCTATGCGACCGCCTGGCTCTGCGACCGACGAGGTTACCGTTGAACCACGGTTGGTGAGAGCCATAGACAAAAAACCGGGACAGACTTAAAGAAGTTCTGTCCCGGTTTTATATTGTCGAGATTTCTACTCTCCGGCTTCCTTGAGGCGCTCGGCGTTCTCGGCGATCTGGAGCTGGTTGATGCACTCCTGGATGTCGCCGTCCATAAAGACAGGGAGGTTGTACATTGACCAGTTGATGCGGTGGTCGGTCACGCGGCCCTGAGGGTAGTTGTATGTTCGGATCTTGGCCGAACGGTCACCGGTCGAGACCATCGTCTTGCGCTTGGCTCCGATCTCATCGAGATACTTCTGATGCTCAAGGTTGTACAGACGGGTACGAAGCTCCTCGAAGGCCCTGTCCTTGTTCTTCAGCTGAGAACGCTCCTCCTGGCACTGCACAACAAGACCGGTCGGAATGTGGGTCAGTCGCACGGCCGAATAGGTCGTGTTGACTCCCTGTCCACCAGGGCCTGAGGAACAGAACAGATCCAGACGGATGTCATCCCAGCGGAGATCCACGTCGAACTCTCCGGCCTCAGGGAAAACGGCCACGGAGGCCGCTGAGGTCTGGATTCGGCCCTGTGTCTCGGTCTGAGGGACTCTCTGCACGCGGTGGACTCCGGACTCATATTTCATTATGCCATAGACTCCCTCGTCGTTGGAGGAGAGTTTGAAGACTATCATCTTGTAGCCGCCGGAGGTTCCCGGGGTCTCGTCGTTGATCTCCAGTTTCCAGCCGCGCTTCTCGGCGTACTTCGAGTACATTCTGAACAGGTCTCCGGCGAAGATGGCGGCCTCGTCACCGCCGGTGCCGCCGCGGATCTCTATGATGGCGTTCTTGCTGTCATCCGGATCTGCCGGAATCAGCAGGATCTTGATCTTCTCCTCCATCTCCGGGATCTTTGGCTCGATCTCGGCGATCTCGGCCTTGGCCATATCCCTTAGATCCTCGTCCTTCTCATTGATCATTATGTCCTTGGCCTCGGCCAGCTCATCGACCATCTTCTTGTACTCAAGACCGGTCCGGATGATCGGCTCCAGCTCCTTGTAGTCCTTGTTGAGCTGGACGTATTTCTTCATATCAGCGATCACCTCAGGATCAGCGAGCTG
>CAYZKZ010000049.1:0-10840 GCA_964479325.1 uncultured Muribaculaceae bacterium | reverse complement strand
TGGAGAGCCAGGATCTTATCCACCAATGTGTTGTTATCTGCCATATTCAATGGTTAATTTTCTAATTTTTCGTCTTTTGCCAATACGCGTCGGCACTTTGCGCCTCACGCTTCGACACTTCGACAAGCTCAGTGACCACAAGCTCAGCGACCGATTGTGACCGGCTGAGTCCGCAGGGAGCATATTCCTAAATCGACTTCAGGTAGCAGCGCCGACGCATAAAAGGTTCGTGTTCGTACTTGCCCCAGACATTGACGGCGCCGTTCGATTCGATCTGCGGGTTGGTGATCGCCCACTTAGTGCCGACCTTTCTGTACTTCGCCGACATCGCGCAATGGTAGATCGATGAGACGCCGGTGTTCTGCCACTTAGGCACGGCCCCGTTGATCATCAGATCGACGGTGTCGTAGTTGTGCATCGCCCGAAGGAGATGAAACCAGCCGAACGGGAACAAACGCCCCTTCGCCTTCTGGAGAGCCGGGGAAATCGTCGGGAAAGTTATTCCGAACCCCACAAGCTCATCATTCTCATCGAATATTATGCTGCTCGTCTTGTCCGAGACAAAGTTAAGGACCTCGCTCGCCTCCTCGTCAATCTCCTCCTTGGTGAAAGGAATGAAATTATAGACCGACTTGGCAAAACTCTCGTTATAGACATCGAAGAAGTACCTTACCATCTTCTTGTCTTTCTTCAGTTTGTCCAGACTGCCCTCACGCAGGTTGTACTTCTGTTTAAGGAGTCCGGCGATCCTTGTGATCTTCTCCTGCAACGGCTGGTCGGCGGCGATCTTGTACTGAACCCAGTCGCACTCCTTCACGTAGCCCAAAGCCGTCACGAAATCATTGTAGTACGGATAGTTGTAGAGGCAGTTGAAAGGCGGGATGTTCTCGAAGCCCTCCACAAGCATCCCTTGCTTTCCAAGGGTGTTGTAGTACAGCGGACCGTGGATCTCATTCATTCCGTTCTCCTTCGCCCAGGCCTCAGCGGTGCCAAGAAGAAGTTTGGCGACCTCAAAGTCATCAATCGTGTCGAACCAGCCGAAACGAGCCCTTTTCTTGTTGTAAAGAGCGTTGTAGCGAGGGTTGATCATTCCGCAGATCCGCCCGACCACTTCCTTGCCGTCCACCACCATCCACATCTTCCTCTTGCAGTAGGACAGAGTGGAGACTTTAGTCAAAGACTTGACCTGGTCACTGTGAAGGGCGGGGACATACTGCGGGCAATCCTTGTACAAACGGTCAGGGAACTTGATGAATTTCATCAAATCCCTCTTACTCTCAACCTCAACAACTTTATAATCAGGCATAAATATCCATTCTACAAATCTTCCTTCTCAGGAAGACATCCACAAATTTAAGAAATTGTCTTCTTTTGGACAAATCTGTGATTCTAAAGTTTACTTTCACAAAGTCAAAACATCAGAATCCTAAGCCATTTCTCAAAGACCCTTGGCCTTTCCCTCGTCCCAGATCTCATCCATCTCGGCAAGAGTCATCTCGTGAAGATCCCTCCCCTTGCGGATCGTGTTCTCCTCGAGATAGGTGAAGCGGCGACGGAATTTGTCGCAGGCGCGGTTCAGGGCGGTGTCTGGATTGAGGCCGTAAAGCCTGGCGGCGTTGATGGTGGCGAACATAAAGTCTCCGAGTTCCTCCTCGGCTCTGTCGGCGGCTGCCTTTCTTTCCTCTTCGGAGGAGGCTGAATCCATCGAGTCCATCTCGGCCTGAAGCTCGCCCTGCTCCTCCTTGACCTTGTCCCAGACCTGACGCTTCTCCTCCCAGTCAAAACCCACTCCACGAGCCTTGTCCTGCATCGAGAACGCCTTCAGAATCGGAGGCATAGCGTCCGGAATCCCGGAAAGGATGCGCTTGTTGCCGCCTTTCTCCTTGGCCTTGAGCATCTCCCAGTTCTCGGACACCTGCTCGGCATCGGCCACTTTCGTGGTGGAGAACACGTGAGGATGGCGGTAGATCATCTTCTCGCAAAGCTTGTTCATCACATCGGCGATGTCGTAGCGTCCTTCCTCCTCGGCGATCTTGGCGTAGAAAATAACGTGGAGGAACACGTCACCGAGCTCCTTCTCCAAAGCCGCCTCGTCCTTTTTCATCACAGCGTCACTGAGTTCATAGACCTCCTCAACCGTCATCGGGCGAAGTGTGTCGATTGTCTGAGCGTGATTCCAAGGGCATTCCGCGCGCAGCCTGTCCATAACTTCCAGCGCCCGCTCGAACGCCGCAAGTTTCTTCTCTCTGTTGATCATATCCTGCAAAAATAGCAAAAACTTACGAATATGCCCGCGTCCGCCCCGACGACCCACCACGAAAGGGTCAGCGACGTACTACTATGCAAGATATTAAGGAATATTCATCACTCAGGCGGGCGGAGTTCATCCGAAAGTTGAATAAAATTCCAAAACAACTTCTTATCTTTGCGGCCGCAAACATTTAATGCCGCAAACATATTAATAACGATGAAAGAGATACACTACGTTTCGGCCGACGAGGCTGTCAAGGCCATAAAGTCAGGCGACCATATTCATTTGAGCAGTGTGGCGAGCGTTCCGCACATCCTGATTGACGCTTTGGTGCGCAGGGCGGAGGCCGGAGAGGTCGAGGATCTTCACTTCCACCACTTCCACACCGAGGGACCGGCCCCGTACTCCGATCCGAAATATTCAGGAATCTTCTTTGAGCAGGGGTTCTTCATCGGGCCGAATGTGCGTGCTAACGTGAACTCAGGGTACGCCGACTATGTGCCGGTGCATCTCGGTGAGTCACAGAAACTTTACCGTTGCGGAGCGATAAAGCTCGGTGCCGCGCTGGTGCAGGTCTCGCTTCCGGACGAGAACGGGATGGTCTCGTTGGGTACATCCGTGGATTGTTCGATAGCGGCCATCGAGACGGCGAGAGTCAAGGTTGCGGTGGTCAATCCGCACGTGCCGTTCGCCTACGGGGACCTTGTGCCGATCGACAGGTTCGACTACCTTGTCAAGGACGACACGCCGCTGGTTTCCAAGGACTTCGCCGAGCCTACGCCGACGGAGGTGCTGATCGGGAAGAACTGCGCGGAGCTTGTGCCGGACGGAGCCTGCATCCAGATGGGTATCGGAGCGTTGCCTAACGCCCTCGCAGCACAGCTTGTCGATCACAAGAACCTCGGAGTCCACACGGAGATGTTCGCCGACGGAGTCCTGAGGCTGATCAAGAAAGGTGTCGTGAACGGAGCCAACAAGAAGATCGACAAGGGGAAGATCGTGGCGTCGTTCCTGTTGGGATCGCAGGAGGTATATTCATTCATCGACCACAACCCGGACGTGCTGATGAAGGACATCAAGTACGTCAACGACCCGTGGGTGATCTCACAGAACCCGAATATGATGGCCATCAACTCCGCGACGGAGGTCGATCTGACCGGACAGATCTGCGCCGACTCGATCGGAACGAGGATATTCTCAGGCACGGGCGGCCAGCTGGATTTCGTGAAGGGAGCGTCGATGTCGGAGGGAGGAGTCTCGATGACGGCGTTCGCTTCCCGCACGAACAAGGGCAAGGCCAAAATCGTTCCGTTCCTGAACCCAGGGGCGGGAGTTGTCACTCCGAGGGCTGACGCGCATTGGATTGTCACTGAATATGGCGCTGTGGATCTGTACGGGAAGTCTCTCCAGGAGCGGGCCAAGCTGATGATCAGCATCGCCCATCCGGACGACCGCGAGATGCTTGACAGGGCGGCCTTCGAGAGGTTCGGGCCGCACTGGAATGTGGTGAAAATCTAAGGACACCTGTCCCCTCCTTCAGTCCCTGAGCCACTTTTTCGATCTCCGAGCCACTTCGTCGGTCCCTGAGCCTGTCGAAGGGACTGAAAATTAAGAGAGATAAACAAACGCCGGCCCTTCGACAAGCTCAGAGACCGGCGGTTTTCGTTCCTTAGTCCGTAAAAGGGGTGTCCCCGATTCCCTAACAAGCTCAGGGACCGGCGTTTAATTCTTTTTCAGATACTTCCAGGAGATAACCGGGATAAGGAAGCTGAGGAGGCAGGCGGCGATCCAGAAAAGGGAGACCGGAGCGAAATCAAAGCCGCTCTCCCCTATCAGCACACCACTGACGATGTTCTGAATTCCCGCAGCGGCGTAACTGGCCAGTCCGACCATTCCGAGCGCCGCCCCGGTCGCCTTGCGCGGCACGATGTCAAGCGCCATCAGCCCGGCGACGGTGCAATAGACGACACCTATGGCGAGGCTGAAAACCGACACATAGACGATGTTCAATGAATATCCTCCCTTGGTGAACAGGAACGCTCCGAGCGACAGAAGGCACAGCAGGCCGGAGATGAGTACGGGGACAAAACGGTTGCCCTTGAAGACCCTGTCGGAAAGCCATCCGGCAAGAACGGTCCCGGCTATTCCGAAAGCCTCCGAGAAAGCGATGATCTGCGTGGCACCGGCGAGCGAGAACCCTTTGCTCTTCTGAAGGAAAAGCACGCCCCACTCGCTGACAGCGTGCTGGGTGATATAGACGAACGCGCTAGACAGAGCGATTATCCAGATTCCGGGATGGCGCACGACCATCTTCTGCAACTCCTTGACCGGCATCGAGTCGGTTTTCTGAGGCTGCTCGCAGGTCAGCTCCTGCACGGACGGCAACCCCCTGCTCTCGGGAGTGTCCGACACCATCAGAAGGATCATCGCCGAGCCGATCACTCCGGCAACGGCCGAGAAGATGAAGCCGTACTCCCATCCAAGCCAGCCGACTACAAGTCCCAAGGCGAACACAGACAATGACTTGCCAAGATAGGGAGTGGCGCTTAGGATGCTGTAGTAGGTGCCTCTGCTGCCAAGCGGGAACCACCGCGAAAGGCTGATCACCCCCGGAGGGGCACCCATCGACTGACAGAATCCGTTAAGTCCCCAGATGACCGCGAAAACGATGAAAAGGATCGCCGTGGAGAAACTCATCCACCCCTGCGCAAGCCCCAACACGCCCATAAGGAGGTTGACGACGGTCGAGACAAGAAGCCCCGTGGCCATAAACCTGCGCACGTTGCAATAGTCGGCGATGAACCCGTTGGCGAACTTGCCCAAGGCATAAACGAAATAAAAGGCCGAGCCGATGACACCAAGCTGCGCGGCGGTGAATATTCCGTCGTCGATCAGCGGCTGCTTCACCACACTCATTGCCATACGGCACACATAATAAAGAGCGTAAGCCCCGGTCACGCCCCAGAACGTGCGTCCCCGCAGGCGGCGGTATTCCGACTCAACCCTGTCCGGAGCGACCCTGTCCCCGGAAGGTTTGGAGATTCTATAGAATGAATATAGTCCCATAATATTCCGTCCTGCAAATATAGCCAGAAAGAACAAGAACACGCTCCCTTCCGGAAGTAATATTTCCATTTCCATACAAGAGGACAGATTTTCCATACAACAGAACAAAAAAAGTTCTAATTTTGCTTTCCGTTAGAGTCGGGGACTTTCCGCGGCTTCAGGAAGCGGAGGTCCGTGCCTGGAATAAAACAATAATATTCAAAGCAATATGAAAAAAATCATCGCATTGGTTGCCGTGTCGCTGGCAGTTGTGACAATGTCGGCGCAGAAGAAGCAGGTCAACTACAGATTCACCGAGGCTTCCAGTCTCACTATGGTCGGCAAGCTTATGCCGGACACTCCCAACCCTTACCACAGGGTAGATACGGTGAGATTCAAGGGATTCACCAAGGGTGAGAACAAGCAGGTCAGGATGTCGGCCGGACTGGCGGTGGCTTTCAGAACCGACTCCAAGACAATCACGGTCAAGACCAAATACCTTGACAGAGGTTTCCCTGTCAACACCGGAGGTCTGGCCGCGAGGGGTTACGACCTTTACATCAAGAAAGACGGCAAATGGCTTTGGGCCGCGTCCAAGGTGACCAGCGACCAGAAGCCGGACGACAACGCCGTGCTGATCAACAATATGGACGGATCGATGCACGAGTGCCTTATGTACCTGCCGATCCTCAGCGAGGAGGAGTCAATCAAGATCGGAACAGACGAGGGGTCCACGATCGAGGCCATCGAGAATCCGTTCCGCCACAGAATCGGAATATTCGGTTCCAGCTTCACGCACGGAATCAGCACCGCCAGGGCCGGTATGTCCTACCCTGACCAACTTTCAAGGATGACCGGACTACAGTTCCTGAGCCTCGGATGCAGCGGAAACTGCAAGCTTCAGTCCTACTTCGCCGACGTGCTTTGCGCCGCCGACGTGGACGCGTTCGTGTTCGACTCATTCTCGAACCCGAGTCCGGAGCAGATCGAGGAGAGGCTGTTCCCGTTCATCGAGAAGGTGAGCGCCGAGCATCCTGGAATTCCGCTCATCTTCCAGCAGACAATCTACAGGGAAGGCCGTAACTTCAACACCGGCAGCGACAAGAGCGAGGCAAGAAGGATGGAGGTGGCGGACAGCCTTATGAGCATCGCCGTGAAGAGATATCCTGATGTCTATTTCATCAAGGCCACCTGCGCCACCGCTCCTGACCACGAGACATCCATTGACGGCATCCATCCGTCCGACTACGGCTACACCCTCTGGGCCGAGTCAATCAGGAAGCCGCTTCTGAAGATCCTGCGCAAGTACGGAATCAAATAAAGTAAATTCTTATGGCGAACCTGAAATCCTTGGCCAAGGACACAGCGATCTACGGTCTAAGCAGCATCATCGGAAGGTTTCTCAACTACCTTCTTGTTCCGCTCTACACCCACGTCATCGCCTCTTCAAGCGGTGACTACGGTGTGGTGACGAACCTGTACGCCTACACGGCCCTGCTGCTGGTGATCCTGACCTACGGAATGGAGACCACGTTCTTCAGGTTCGCAAACAAGGAGGGTGAGAACCCCGACAAGGTATATTCCACAATCCTGACTTCAGTTCTGACCACTTCGACGCTGTTTGTCGGGATTGTGGTCTTGTTCCTTAACCCGATTTCCTCCGCCCTGGGCTATGCCGGTCATCCGTCCTACGTCCTGGCGATGGCCGCCACGGTCGCGATCGACGCGTTCCAGTGCATTCCGTTCTCCTTCCTCAGATTCAAGAAACGCCCGATGAAGTTCGCCGCCCTGAAGCTGCTGTTCATTGGGCTGAACATCTTCCTGAACCTTGGCTACTTTGTGATTCTTCCGAAGCTCGGACTGAATCCAGGCGGAATCTACGACCACGGTTTCGATGTCGGTTACGTGTTCTACATCAATCTGTTCTGCACGGCTTTCATCACACTTTTCTTCTGGCGGGAACTCAGCGGATTCAGATTCGGCTTCGACGGGAGGCTGCTGGGGCGTATGCTTTCGTACAGCTGGCCGATTCTCATTTTGGGAATAGCCGGAATCCTCAACCAGAGCGGCTCGCAGATCATCTTCCCGTTCATCTACGGAGAAGGTTCCTCCGTCCCGCTCGGCGTCTATGGGGCAAGTGTGAAGATCGCTATGATTATGGCGATGATCACCCAGGCGTTCCGCTACGCCTACGAGCCGTTCGTGTTCGGCAGCGCTGCCGACAGGAACAGCAAGGAACTGTACGCCAAGGCGATGAAGTACTTCATAATATTCACTCTCCTCGCTTTTCTTTGTGTGGTCGGGTATCTGGACATTCTTAAGTACATCATCGGCCGCTCCTACTGGGAGGGTCTGAAGGTCGTTCCGATCGTGATGGCGGCGGAGATTATGATGGGAATCTATTTCAACCTGTCGTTCTGGTACAAGTTGACAGACCAGACTCTCTGGGGAGCGTTGTTCTCCGGAATAGGGTGTCTGGTGCTGTTCGCCGTCAACATTCTGTTCATCCCGAAGTTCAGCTATATGGCCTGCGCCTGGGCCGGATTCGCAGGCTACGGCACCGCGATGATCCTGTCCTACATAGTCGGCCAGAAGAAGTACCCGATCAAGTACCCGATGAAGGACATCGCGCTGTACGTCGTCATCGCCCTTGCGATCTACCTTGCGATGACGTTCGCCAACGCCCGTTTCGGTCAGGTCACGGCGCTGGTCATCAACACCGCGCTGATTGTGGTCTTCTGCGCTGTCATAATCCGACGGGACTTTCCGCTTTCCTCACTTCCGGTCATCGGCAAGTATTTCCGTAAAGGCTGAGCCGAGAGGGGCGATGATTGATCTGCGGTAGAAGATGGTCTGGTAGAGGGAGCGGAAGATAAGGTGGGCATAGTAGGAGGCGAAGAGCAGGTGCGCCCCGGCGGTGACGCTTCTGGAGACCGGAAGGAGATATTTCCCGGCACACCAGACGGTGAAGAATGCAATGACGCAGCCGATGTTGGAGTCCCGCATCGCCTTTGTGGCTGTGGCTCCGGTGTAGATGCCGTCCCAGGTGAAGGCCGGGCAGCTGATCAAAGGGAAGAAGACCAGCCAGGGGATGAAGTTCCGGGAAGCCTCTACGACAGAGGTGTCAGATGTCAGCAAGCGGATCATCGGCACACCGAAGAGAGCATAGATTCCGACGAAGAAAACCCCTATTCCCATACTCCAGGCGAAAGTGTAGCCCACTGTCCTGCCGACCATCCCGGGATTCCTTGAGCCGACGTACTTTCCTGTCAGCGCCTCTCCGGCGAAAGCGAATCCGTCAGTGAAATAGGAGAATACAAGGAGAAGCTTCAGCATAATCGAGCAGACGGCGAGCAGGGTGTCGCCGAAACCGGCGGATATGGACGTGAAAGCCAGATAGACGATGATCAGGCAGACTGACCTGACGAACAGGTCTCTGTTCACGGAGAAAAAACGCCTGATTCTTCCGCCGCCGAACGCAGCCTTGAGGCCAACGGACCTTGAGGATTCGGGTCTCAGGACCGAGCCGAACTTGAGAAGGGCGACGGCAGAGGCGAGAAGAAGGCCGATGTACTGGGCAACCACCGTACCGACGGCGATTCCCTTGAAACCAATGCCAGGCAGTTCTATTCCCTGGATTCCGAAAGTAAGGAATATGCTGAAAAGGATGTTGCCGCAGTTGACGACAAGATCCGTGAGCATCGAGCTGAATGTGTCCTGCATCCCTATGAACCAGCCGCGGAAGGCCATAAGGCTCAGGGTGGCGGGAGCGGCCCAGATACGGATGCGGAAGTAGTCAAGCGCAAGTGAACGGACCTCGTCGGAGCAACCGACAAAGAGGAAGAACAGTTTCTGAAACGGCCACTGGACGAGAATCAGAGCCAAGGCTATGACAAGGGCGAGTCCGACACCGAGGGTGAGGTTAGCGGCGCAGCCTTCCCGGTCCTTCCGTCCGAAAGCCTGGGCGGTCATCCCGCCGGTACCGGCCCGGAGAAATCCGAAGTTCCAGTACAGAAGGTCGAACATCAGGGAGCCGACCGAGACCCCACCGATCAGAGCGGCGGCCGAGGTGTCCAGATGCCCCGCCACAGACATATCCACCATTCCCACCAACGGGACGGTCAGGTTGGCGAATATACTCGGCAAAGCGAGGCGCAGCATCTCTTTGTTCATCGCGTTCACGGCCACAATCGACTCGGAATAGTCAGAAAGACATCAATATTCAGACAGGACAATCAATGAATATTCAGGGAATCACACTGAAAGTTCCAGCCAACGGGTCTCTTTCTCGTCCAATTCGGAGGAAACCTCGGCGAAGCGGGTCGTGACTTTCCGGAGTTCCGCAGGGTCGGTCAGACCGCCGTTCATCTTGGACTCAAGGTCGGATTTCTCGGCGGTAAGCGAGGCAATCTCCTCCTCAAGCCGTTCCAATTCACGCTGCTCCTTGTAGCTCAGCTTCTTAGGAGCGTCAGGGCGGGAGGTTCCGTTCTCGGACGAGGATGATGACGAGCCACCGGCCGCTGTTCCGGAAGCCTTGGCGGTCTTGCCCTCCGCCCTGGCCTGAAGCCTTTTCTCGGCCTCGCTGTCCTTGATGAACTCCCGGTACTGGCTGTAGCTGCCGATGAAGTCCTTCACCTCGCCGTCGCCGCGGAAGACGAAAAGATGATCGACCAGACGGTCAAGGAAATGACGGTCGTGCGAGACAAGGATGAGAGTGCCCTTGAAATCCTTCAGGTACTCCTCAAGAATGTTGATCGTCACGATGTCCAGATCGTTGGTCGGCTCGTCCATAATCAGCAGGTTCGGCTGCCTCATCAGGATTGTGAGCAGGTAGAGACGGCGCTTCTCCCCTCCGGAAAGCTTGCTGATCTTGTTGTTCAGCATATCGTGCGGGAAAAGGAACTGGCTCAGGAGATGCGTGTCGTTCACGGTCTCGAGAACGGTCTGGTCCTCGTTGAAACTCATCCCGCTCTGGCGGTAGTAGCCGATCTTAAGCGACTCTCCCCTCTCGATCACTCCGGACATCGTCCCGGGATCGTCAGGATTCATATTCCCGATAAGAAGATTGATGAAGGTCGTCTTGCCGACTCCGTTCCGCCCGACTATCCCGACCTTCTCGTAGCGCTGGAAATTGTAGGTGAAATGGCTCAGGTAGCAGTCTCCTCCGTAGTAGAAGCTCACATCCTTGCAGTTGATGATCTTTGTGCCGAGCCTTGAGGCCGGCCCCATCTCGGCGAGGCTAACGCTGCTTGTGCGATAGACCTGCTCCGCCCTGTCCTTCAGCTCGTAGAAGGCGTTCTTGCGGTACTTGGCCTTGCCGGTCCTGGCGCACGGACTGGCGTGCATCCACTCCAGTTCCCTGCGCAGGAGGTTCTTGATCCTGTCGGTCTCGGCGTTGTAGTTCTCGATTCTCTCCTGCCTCTTCTCAAGATAGTTCTGATAGTTGCCTTTGTAGATATAGACGGCTCCGTGATCCATCTCCATCACAGTGGTGGCCACGGAGTCAAGGAAAGAGCGTGCGTGTGTCACCATCAGGAGCGTGCA
>CAYZKZ010000048.1:0-20914 GCA_964479325.1 uncultured Muribaculaceae bacterium | reverse complement strand
AGTGACCTACTGAATGGTCGCTGAGAGCCTGCCGAAGTGGCCGCCACGGCAAAATCTTAATCACGGTCACCCAATGGATGGGGAGACGTGGATGGGGAGACGAGCGACCTCAAGGTGAACGTCAACCGCGGCGGGAGACGGCCAGGCCGGCGAGAGAGAGGGCGAGGAGGATGAAGAGGGTCAGGGACGAGGCGCGGGAGGCTTTCTCGGCGGTATCATAGACCTTCGGCTCGAAGCGCATCACAATCTCGTGGTCACCGGCGGGGATGTTCGCGGCGCGGAAGATCCAGTCGGCGCGGAACAGATCCAAAGGAGAGCCGTCAACTGTGGCTGTCCAGCCGTCCGGGTAATAGACCTCACTGAATACGACGGTCCTGTCGGATGAGGCGCTGTAGTGGTAGCGAAGCTCGTTCGGAGCGTAGGCCGTCATCTGAATCAAGTCAGAATCAGCACCTTCAGCGGCGGCGGAAACGTCCTCGGAAGAAGTGGCGCCGCCGGAGGAAACGACCGCAAAAGCGGAACGGGCGGCGGCGAAATCATCCCCGATCACAGCGGTGTGCCTCAAATCAACGGAATCAATCAAAGCGATCTCCTCGTCCGGGGTCGCTGCCGGAACAAACGAATCCACGAACCAAGCCGGGCCGTAGGCCTCGCCATTCACCACCGGCGGCATATCGGCTCCAAGAATGAAATAATTGGTGTTCAATGCGGAAAGCACAGGAATATTCCTGAGTCCGCTTTGGAATTCCTCAATGGTCTTCGCTTCGCGCGTGTTTCTCGCCACCGTCTGAAGTTCCTTGACGATGTGGCGGTCGATCAGATCCTGGTAGCGCTGCAACTTGGCGGGGCTGTACCCACCGACACACTTGTGCCAATACGGATTGAAGGAGTCATTGAATATGTCGGCGCTCAGATCCACGACCCTATAGGACGGAGCCTTGTCCTCAAGGATCAGCTTGTCAACCTGCCTTGCGGTGAACTGGTTGTTGAACTGCCGAGGTGTCGTGAAGCTCTCCGAATTGAGGTAACGCTTACCGACCGCGAACATATTCACAAAGACGAGAAGGCATATTCCCACCATCGCCTCCATCCTGCGGGCATTGCCGATGTGAGGGTCGCTCTCGTAGGACTTCGGGGCGCTCTTAGGGACGCTGTAGGCCCAGAGAATCAGACCGAAGGTGACAACGATCAGCACCGCCGACCACAAGGCGTCGGAGGCAAGAATATGCTTTCGGTCAGCCTTCAGCGCGTCCACGATGATGTCCTGCATCTGAGCGTCGGCTCCTCCGGAAAACGAGCCTGCGATGCCAGGAATCAGGGCGCAGAGAAGGCAGAAGCCAGCCGTCAGCGCAAGCGCGATCCAACCCGCCTTCAGGAACTCTTTCTTTGAATATTCCCGTTTCAGGATGCGGTCAAGGGTCAGGAAGCCGAGCATCGGAAGGGTGAACTGAAGCACTATCAAGGCCATCGACACCGTCCTGAACTTGCTGTACATCGGGGCGTAGTTGAAGAACAACTTTGTGAACCAGATGAAGTGGCTGCCGAGGCCGAGGAAGACAGCCACGACCGTGGCGGCCAAAAGCCACCATTTCTCCTTGCCTTTGTAGAGGAACAGTCCAAGGACGAAGAGGAAGACCGTTATCGCACCCATATACATTGGTCCGGCCGTGAACGGCTGTGGTCCCCAGTAGAGAGGCAGCGATTTGGCGATCTCCTTCGCATTGCCCTGTCCGGCCTGCCTGAAAAGTTTCACGACCTCGGACTTGTCCGGATTCACAGAACCGGCCGAAGAGCCGCCATTGAAGTTGGGAATCATCAGGTTAGGAAGTTCCTCCCAGCCGTAGGACCAGGCTGTGGCATAGTCCAGCTGAAGGCCTTTGTCGTTGATCTCACCGCCTTCCGGATGAGAGAGTTCGGAACCTCCGCGCATCGTGTGGGCGGTATATTCATAAAGCGGGGCGAGTTTGATCGTGTTGGTGCCGATTCCGGCAAGGCCCACAACCAAAAGCAGGGCGCTCGCGGCGAAGAAGCGGCCGAATGCGGCGGAGCGGGTGGATTGACCCGACTGATCGGCTTTGTTCGACCGGTCGGTGAGCTTGTCGAACCGATCGAAACATACCCTGAGGAAGACATACAGGGCGTAGATCACGATCATTATCGCCAGGTAGTAGGTGATCTGCTGATGGTTGGCCTTGATCTGGAAGCTCAGGGCGAAGCCGAACAGAACGGCTCCAAGAAGGGTTTTCGGCAGCCATTCTTTCCAGGTGAAGGAACGTTTGGCGGCGGTCACTTCGACAGGCTCAGTGACCGGAACAGTAGGCCCTGTTACCGTGTTCTTGCGATCAGTGACCGTGTTCATACCTTCCGCAACCGAAGCAGAAGCCTTAGCGGTCGAAGCAGTAGATCCAGAGACCGAACCTTTCGGTCCCTGAGCTTGTCGAAGGGCCGAATCCAGCCAAGGCCTGAGCGCAGACCGGTAGGTGAAGATCACCGCCGCCAACGCCCACGGAAGAAAGGCGATCGCCTGCATCTTCGTGTTATGTCCGACCTGGATGATCTGGAAATTGTACGAGCAATAAGTCACGGCGACAGCCCCGCCGATGGCCAGAACCTTGTCTATTCCAAGGGACAGCATCAGCAGGAACGCACCCAGCAAAGAGATGAACAGCCACGTCGCCGGTCTCTTTCCCGTCATCAGAAGATTGTACAGAGACTGGGTCCAGTCCCCGTCGCTTGACGGCATAAATGAAGTGGTCGGCATCCCGCCGAACATCGAGTCTGTCCAATGAGTCGGATCGTCAGGATGCGCCTTGTTCCACGTCACAGCCTCCTGAGACATACTCCTGTAGCCCGTTATGTCACTCTGGTTCACCACCTTCCCTGTCAGAACCTCCGGCACGAAACCATAGGCAAGAACCAGGAACAGGGCCACAATGCCAACATACATCCCTATCTTCTTCATCAAACTCTTGTCCATAATCAATGAATATGAGATTTATTGTTTTTCAGTAATTTCGTTAAGCAGTCCGGCCAACCGAGCCGTCAGGTTGCGGCGAGTGAAACGAGAGATGTCGGAAGTGTTGTCGTGAAGATCGTCGTTCTTGAACTCCTCCCAACAGAAATCAATCCAAGCCTTGATCCTCTTCTCGTCATCCCAGTCATAGACGACTCCGGAGCCTGTCTCGCTGACAATTCTGGCCATAGCCCCGTCCGTCTGGCCGATTCCAAGAATCGGACGGCGAGAGGCAAGATATTCAAAAAGTTTCCCGGGAAGTACCGCGCGGTACTCCGGTTCCTTTCGAAGCGGCAGAATCAGAATCGTGGCGTTAAGCTGCTCTCTGACAGCGGTCTCGTGACTCTGGTAGCCGAAGTTCTTAAGGTTTGAGTCCAGCCCCGCGGCCTCTATCGAATCCGTGATTTCCTTATCAGTCTTACCCACCAGCCTGATCCTCAACGATCTGCGGAACTCCTCGTCCTCGGCACACTTCTGCGCCAGCACCTTCCAGAGAGTCTCCGGATTGCCGTCCGAGGCAAAGAGACCGGTGTGGGTGATGTTGAAATTCTCGTCAAGCTCCACATCCTTCCTGAAATCATCCTCGTCAAACCCGTTGGTGATCAGCTCGACCGGAGTCTTCGTCATCTCCTTGAACTCGTCCTGGACCAGCGGCGAGACGGCCACCACCCTCGTGGCTCCGTCAAGCACGGACTTCTCCAGCCGGTGATGCTTTTTCTCTGCGAACGAAGTCAGTCCGAGATGCTTGAAATAGAACATCTTGGTCCACGGATCACGGAAGTCGGCCACCCACGGGATTCCCGTGGCCTTTGACAATCTCAGTCCGATAAGGTGCATAGACTGAGGAGGCCCTGTCGTGACAATGGCGTCCACGGGATGCTCCTCAAGGTATTTCTTCAGGAAACGCACGGACGGGCGGACCCATAAGATTCTCGGATCAGGGATGAAGAAATTCCCTCTGATGAACAGCGACAACCTTTGTTTCCAGGATTTCTTCTGCCCGTTGATCGGATTGACCTCGTCCTTCCCTCCGGCGGTCAGCGTCTTGAGGTCGGTGGTGCTTCCCTTCCCCATCAGCTTACGGTATATTCCGTAAGGCTCGAAGATGTGGTTCTTGACAATCTCGGCCTCCGCCGGAATCTCCTCCTCCAGAGTTTTGTCTATCGTGGTAAGTTCCGGATTCTCAGGAGTATAGACAACAGGTTGCCAGCCTTCCGCCGGAAGGTATTTGGCAAACTTGACCCATCTCTGCACCCCGGACCCCCCTGACGGCGGCCAGTAATATGTTATGATCAGCACCCGCTTCATAGAACAATGCTCTGAAAACCAACTTGACACAGAAGCCCATAAGCCTCCATCCTACAAAGATAGTCGTTTTTCCTTCGTAATCGAAGAAAAAAAGCAACGCACCTTCAACCAACCCCGGCACGATTCCCATTTTATCGTAAAGACTTTATGATAATCGCGGTAATTTTCGGTAAATTTGTCGGAAACAGGGCAGACTTCAATCAGACTCAAGTACGACCTAAGTACGGTCCAAGTACGACAAATGAATGAATATAATGAAAATGAAAAGCAAGATAATCAGCATAGCTTGCCTGCTGCTTTGCACGGCATCTTTTGCACAGGACATTGACTGCCAACTTTTTATGAGCAAACTCGGCAGAGGACGGGCGCAGCAGGGAATGGAGATCTACGGGAAATGGCTCTTTTCCTGCGAGGACCAGGGACACGTCAATGTCTATGAGTTCAAGGCGGCGCCTCAAGGGGCGTCACCGATCGCCGGTTTCGAGCTGGCGTCCTCCAGAGAGGACAACCACGTCAACAATGTGGAGTTCGGCCCGCGCAAGGCAAAAGGATCGAAGTTCCCGCTGCTGTACATAAGCAACGGCAAGGTCGGCAGCGAGATCGAATGGCTATGCTACGTGGAAAGGATCAACTACAGGAAGGGAGTCTTCTCATCGGAGCTGGCGCAGACCATCGAACTTGACGGAAACGGATGGGACGCAAAGGGTTACACCAGCATATTCGGCGCTCCGAGCTGGCTCATCGACCGCGAGAGAGGCTTCCTCTGGGTGTTCTCGGCCATCAAGCGCACCACCTACAAAGTCACCCCCGATCCTTCCCAGAACCGCTACATAGCCACCAAGTTCCGCATCCCGTCGCTCAAAGAGGGAGCGAGAGTGAAACTTGGGGCGGACGACATCCTGGATCAGGTAATATTCCCGTTCAACGCCTGGTTCACGCAGGCCGGCTGTATGAAAGACGGCAAAATCTACTACGGCTTCGGCATAGGCAACTACGACCCTCACAGACCATCGGTCATCAGCGTCTATGACACCGACAGCGGCAAAATCACCGCCAAATGGGACCTGAATGAATATATCCCCTGCGAGATCGAGGATCTCGTAGTCAAAGGCAACCGCCTCTACGTCAACTGCAACAACAACCCGAAGCGCACCTCCGAGAACCCGCCGATCTACGTGATAACTTTGGATAATTAGGTAACCGCTCTTAATGTCTGCGGCTGCGGGAGCATCAATTACAGGCCAAGCTCGTCCTTCATCGAGCGGAGGAGGTCGAAGGCCTGGAGGGGGGTGATGTTGTTGAGATCGACGCCGGAGAGCTTGTCACGGAGGGACTCAAGAGTCGGATCGTCGAGCTGGAAGAACGAGAGCTGGAGGCTGCCGTCGCTCTCAAGAGTGCCTGACTTGGTCTGCACGGGCTTCTTCAGCTCGCCCTTGCGGGAACTTACAAGATGCTGTGAATCATTCATCTCAAGAGCCTTCAACGTGTTCTCGGCGCTCTGGATGACCTCTTTAGGCATCCCGGCCATCCTCGCGACGTGGATACCGAAACTATGCGCGGTACCGCCCTCTTTCAACTTGCGCAGGAAAATCACCTGCGAGCCCACCTCCTTCACGGCGATGTGGAAGTTCCTGACTCTTGAATATATCTCCTCCAGATCGTTAAGCTCGTGATAGTGAGTGGCGAAGAGCGTCTTCGCCCCGTGACCGTACTCGTGGATGTACTCCACGATCGCGCGGGCGATGGACATTCCGTCGTAGGTCGAGGTGCCTCGCCCGATCTCGTCTAAAAGCACCAGCGAACGCTCGGAGAGGTTATGCAGGATCATCGATGTCTCCAGCATCTCTACCATAAAGGTTGACTCGCCACGGGAGATGTTGTCGGTGGCCCCGACCCTTGTGAATATCTTGTCGAAGTACCCGATCTTGGCGCTGTCCGCAGGCACGAACGAACCTATCTGGGCCAACAGCACGATCAAGGCAGTCTGCCTCAGCAAAGCCGATTTACCGGCCATATTCGGACCGGTCAGAATGATGATCTGCTGCTTCTTGTTGTCAAGGAATATGTCGTTGGGAACATATTCCTCACCCGCCGGCATCAACGTCTCGATGACAGGATGACGGCCCGCCTTGATGTCAAGGGTCAGATCCTTGGTAATCTCCGGACGGTTGTAGTGATTGTCCTTCGCAAGCTGGGCGAAACCTGTCAGCACATCAAGCCGGGCGATGATCCTACAGTTAGCCTGAATCGCCGGGATGTTCCTCTGGATCTCAGCCACAAGATCCCCGTAGATCTTCGTCTCAAGAGCGTAGATCCTGTCCTCGGCGCTGAGGATCTTCTCCTCGTAGTCCTTGAGTTCCTGGGTGATGTAACGCTCGGCGTTGACAAGAGTCTGCTTGCGGATCCACTCCGGCGGCACAAGGTCCTTGAATGTGTTGCGAACCTCAATGTAGTACCCGAAGACATTGTTGTAACTGATTTTGAGCGAGGATATTCCTGTTCTCTCCGCCTCGGACTGCTGGAGTTTCAGCAGGTAGTCCTTGCCGCCGGAGGAGATGCTCCGCAACTCGTCCAGCTCGGCGTTGACCCCAGAGGCGATGACCTCGCCCTTCCCAACCGCGGCGGCAGGCTCGGCGGTCATCGTGCCGGTGATCCTCTCAAGCAGCTTCGAGCAGTTCTTCATCCCGCCCACAAGAGAGTCCAAGGCCTTGATTCCACGCCCCTTGCAAAGTCCGGCGATCGGCTCCATCCGGGACAGTCCCCTGCCCAGCTGCATCACCTCGCGCGGCGCGATCCTGCCCGTGGCGGCCCTGGAGATGATCCTCTCAAGATCGCCGATGTCACCGACATATTCCTGAACCTTGTCCAGGTCTTCGCCAGCCTCAAGGAAATGCTGAACCACATCGTAGCGGCTGTTCAGTTCCTTGATGTCCATTATCGGCATCGCCAGCCAGCTCCGCAGCAGCCTTGCACCCATCGGTGATGAGCATTTGTCGATGACGCTCACCAAAGACACCCCTTCGCCGCCGGCGGAGGAATTGAATATCTCCAAGTTCCTCATCGTGAACTTGTCCATCCACACGAACCGATCCTCGTCGATCCTGGAGATCGAGCAGATGTTCTTGAGTCCCGTGTGCTGTGTCTGCTCCAGATAGACCATCAAGGCCCCGGCCGAGCATATCCCCAAAGGGAATCTGTCCACGGCGAAACCCTTGAGGGAATCGACATTAAACTGCTTCTTGAGCCGCTCGACAGCGGCGTCATAGACGAAAGCCCATTCCTCGACCGTGGAGATGTAGAGGTTGTCCCCATACTTCTCCCGAACTCCCTTCTCGTACCCTCTCTGAACAACAATCTCCTTAGGGTTCAAGGAGGCTATCAATGTCCCGATGTAGTCAAGAGAACCCTGGGCGACCTGGAACGAACCTGTGGAGACATCCAGAAAGGCCGCTCCACACTGATCCTTGTCGAAAGTCAGACCTGCCAGGAAGTTGTTCTCCTTCTGGTCCAGAAGCTGGTCGTTGAAGGCCACGCCCGGAGTGACCAGTTCGGTGACACCGCGCTTGACCAGTTTCTTGGCGAATTTCGGATCCTCCAACTGGTCGCAGACGGCCACCTTGTAGCCCGCGCGGACAAGTTTCGGAAGATAGACATCTATGGCGTGATGCGGGAATCCGGCCATCTCGATGTAGCCCTTGTCCCCGTTGGATTTCTTGGTCTGGACAATGCCCAGAACCTTGCTGACCAGCACAGCGTCATCTGAGTAGGACTCGTAGAAATCCCCCACCCTGTAAAGCAGCACCGCCTCCGGATGCTGGGCCTTCACTGAAAAAAACTGTTTGATCAACGGAGTGTCCTCAAGTACCTTATTTTTCGCCATATCAATGCCTTATGTTACATCAAAACAAAAAGCAGACGCAGAATCACCTCTGCACCCGCAAGATTACAAATTTACAAAAAACTATGGCATTTTTCGAAACTATTCCTATCTTGCGACACGAATTTAACAAAACAAAAGACAATGAAAAGTAATCTGATCGCTCAGGCCGCCATCGCGGCCGCCGTGTTCTTTGTTGCCGGATGTGACAAAGACGCCGAGAAAATCCAACTCCAACCCCCTGCTCCAAAGGCGGAAGTGACAGAGACTTCCGCAGAGTGCACCGTTTCGTGGACAGCTGTTGAAAACGCGGCCAACTATTCCTGGAAACTCGTCGAGACCGCCGACCCGACTGTCGTTGTGGAGGAAGACGCATCCTACATCGGTGATTTCAAGACATTCCGCGACCTGAAGGAGGGCACTGAATATGACTTCACAATCACCGCCATAGCCACTCCTGAGACCAACTACCTGAATTCCGAGGAGGCTAAAGTCACATTCACGACAGGTGTTGTTCCGCGCGCCGAGGCCCCTACGTTCAGGACAAGCGCCGTGACCGACGCCGGTGTCAGCGTGACCTGGAGCGTGATTGACGGAGCGTCCTACAAGTACAGGATTGTCGCCAAGGATAATCCGGCCACAAATCTGAACAGCGATGCCGAGAAAACATTCGAGGATCCGTTCGTCACTCTTGCCGGACTGACCGCATCTACATCCTACATTATCTATGTGCAGACCGTTCCTTCAGAGAATTCCGGCCTTGAGAACTCCAATGAATCCGCATTCGAGTTCACCACAGAGGCTGAGGCGACAGACCCGTGGGTGGCCGTGGCCTTCGAGTACAGGGTCTTCGCCGGGAAGAACACGCTGATCATCCACAATGTGCCTAACAGCAAGGCGGCCAACTACTACACCACAACCGAGACCGTGAATGTGATTGGAGATGGACACGACACAGAAGCAAAACTTTCCCAATACATCGTTTGGGACTACGAGGATCACGAGCCTGGAGTCTATGCCAACACATCAATCCACAAGTTCAACAACAACGGATCTGGTTGGAAAGCCGGAGATAAGATTTTCTATGCGGCTGTCGGAGAGACCAAAAATGGAGACACCAAGCTGAACTGGTTCTGGCTTGAGATGCCGGAGAATCCTGGGGATGATGTCAAGATCCTTGACTCTCCGGAAATATAATCACGGTCACTGTGGCAGCTAAACAGCTGAGGATCAATTAAAAACGATAATGTCCTCCCCTCTGCAACAGAGGGGAGGACATTGTTTTAATAAGGTAATAGTCAACGGATTAGCCGCCACGACAACCTTACGCCTTGCTGGCCTTGCGTGACTCTATGCCGTGGACGATGTTGATCAGCACACTGCCGAGGACACCGGCGCAGAGGGAACCAATCAGCACGGCCACCTTACCCATATCGCGGAGGCGGGCGGTGATCTCAGGAACCTGGTCGCCGAATGACAGGGTGTCCACAAAGATTGACATCGTGAAACCGATTCCGCCAAGACAGGCGACGGCGATCAGCATAGTCCAGGACGCTTTCGCAGGCATTTCACCAACGTGAAGCTTGACCGCTATGAAACTGGCGAGAGAGATTCCGAGAGGCTTTCCAAGGAGGAGGCCAAGGAATATTCCCATACTTACGCTGCCCAAAGCCTGGTCGAACTGGAACACATTGAAGTAGGACACATCCGGGATCTCGACTCCGGCGTTGGCCAGGGCGAAGATCGGCATAATCAGGAAGTTGACCCAAGGGCCGAGAGCGTGTTCAAGACGGTAGCTCATTCCGATGGAGTCTCTTGAGATGGCGGACAGCCGCCTCAGGCAATGCCTCTGCGGGCCGTTAGGAAATTCAGGAGAGGTGGTTGGTATGGAATTATATTCATTGAGCCTGCGGATGTACTGGAGGCGCTTTCTGTGGAAGTAGGCCTCGTTGAAGCGAGGAGTCATCGGCACGAGGAACGCCATCACCACGCCAGACATTGTGGAGTGGATGCCGGCATAGTAGAACAGCGACCAGATGGCCATCGCGGGGATAAAGTAGAACCACGCGCGTTTCTCACCCAACTTGTTCATAAGCAGCACGGCGGCGATGAGGACAAAGGCTATTCCAAGAAGCCCGAAATTGATTGTGCCTCCGTAGAACAGAGCCACCACAAGAATCGCAATAAGGTCATCGGCGATGGCGAGTGCTGTCAGAAAGACCTTCAGCGACACCGGCACGCGATCCCCCAAAATGGACAGGATGCCGACGGCGAAGGCGATGTCCGTGGCGGTAGGAATACCCCATCCGGAAGCGGCGGCCGAACCGTGGTTGACGGCGGTGAATATCAAGGCCGGGGCCACCACGCCTCCGAAAGCCGCGATCACCGGCATCATAGCCTTTTTGACACTGGACAGCTCACCGCTTTTCATCTCACGCCGGATCTCAAGTCCGACAGTGAAGAAAAAGATGGTCATCAGGATGTCGTTGATGAAGCTCTCGACGGTCATCCCGCGCGGGAAAAGGATGCTCTCACCTCCCGGTGTCTGGAATCTCAGGGATATGTCCGTCTCCAAGACATTGTGATAGAACTCTTTGGTGAACGGAAGATTTGCCAAAAGCATCGCCACAACGACACAGCAGAGAAGCAGCACTCCCTGAGCCCAAGGCTGCTGCGAAAACTGCTTTCTCCTGTGGTCGAAATTTCTGATGCCTTTGGTCCAAGTGTAAATAGGAATAAGGCTCATAGCATTATGTTTATGTGATTATTCTCCGTAAAGGTACTTGTGCTGGGCAGGGGTCAGCGTGTCGATGGTGATTCCCCAGTCCTTCAGTTTTCTGAAAGCGACCTCCCTGTCGATGGACTCAGGGACGCAATGAAGCATCTCGCCCGGAACTCTCGCAAGAACCATTCTGTTGTCGGCCAGATACTTGGCGCTGAGAGCCTGAATGGCGAACGACATATCCATAATCTCGGCGGGATGTCCGTCACCGGCGGCAAGGTTGACAAGCCGACCCTCGGCGATCACATAGACCCTGCGCCCGTTCGGAAGATCATACTGTTGAATATTCTGCCTCGCAGGCTTCTCGCTGACAGCGAGTTCCTTGAGCTGGGCGACATTCACCTCACAGTCGAAATGCCCGGCGTTGCAGCAGATGGCGCCATCCTTCATCGCAAGGAAATGCTCCTTCGTGATGACATCGTCACAACCGGTGACAGTCACGAATATATCGCCTTCCCTCGCGGCCTGAGCCATACTCATAACCTGGAACCCATCCATCACGGCCTCCATCGCCTTGATCGGATCGACCTCCGTGACAATGACTTTGGCTCCCAAGCCCTTGGCCCTCATCGCGACACCCTTGCCGCACCAGCCGTAGCCTGCGACAACGACATATTTCCCGGCCACGATCAGGTTGGTGGTTCTGTTGATGCCGTCCCAGACGGACTGGCCGGTGCCGTAGCGGTTGTCGAAGAAATGCTTGCAGGCGGCGTTGTTGACCAGCATCATCGGGAATCTCAGCCTTTTCTCGCGGTTCATCGTCTCAAGGCGGAGAATTCCAGTCGTGGTCTCCTCGCATCCTCCGATGACATTCGGGATCAGCTCAGGGTAGTTCTCGTGGATCATCGTGACGAGGTCCCCGCCGTCATCTATGATGATGTCCGGGCCGCACTCGATGACGCGTCTGATGCCGCACTCATATTCCTCCGGAGTCGCCCCGTGCACCGCGAAGACGTTCAGTCCCTCTTTCACAAGAGCAGCGGCCACATCGTCCTGCGTGGAAAGAGGATTGCTCCCGGTGACGAACATCTCCGCGCCACCTTCGGCGAGAACCTCGCACAGATGCGCCGTCTTGGCCTCAAGATGCACGGAAAGGGCAACCTTCAGCCCTTTGAACGGCTTTGTCTCCCTAAATTCCTTTTCCAGACCTTCAAGCAGAGGCATATGATGCCTTACCCATTCAATCTTCAGCTCCCCGCTTTCCCAGAGCTGAGGGTCACGTATTTCACTCATATATAGTAATCCTAAAGTCAGAATTCCGCGGCAAAGATAACCATTTTATCCGTGCCTTTCGCCACATCTTACTTTCTTTCACCAAATAGCGGCCGAAAGTCTTGCGTGTCGCGCCAAGATAGTTTACTTTCGCGGAGTGAAGACGGAAACCGCAGCCACAGACACGACGAAGAGCGGCGGCTTCCAGTGGTCTAAAGTTTGCGGGAGACACCCCGCGGCCGGAAGCGCCAAAGAAAGAAAATTTTAAAATAACGAATATTATGGGACTTTTAGATGGAAAGGTAGCCCTCGTAACGGGCGCCGCAAGAGGAATCGGCAAGGCCATAGCGATGAAATTCGCTTCAGAGGGAGCGGATGTAGCGTTCACTGACCTCGTCATCAACGAAGCCGGAGAGCAGACCGTCAAGGACATCGAGGCTTTCGGACACAAGGTGAAGGCCTACGCATCCAACGCGGCCGACTTCGAGCAGACTCACAATGTCGTGAACCAGATTCTCGCCGATTTCGGCAGGATCGACATTCTGGTGAACAACGCCGGAATCACCAAGGACGGACTTATGCTCAGGATGACAGAGGCGCAATGGGACGCTGTCCTCAACGTGAACCTCAAGTCGGCGTTCAACTTCATCCACGCCCTCACACCGATTATGGCCCGTCAGAGAGGCGGAAGCATCATCAATATGTCTTCAGTAGTGGGAGTCTCCGGCAATGCAGGCCAGTGCAACTACTCGGCATCCAAGGCCGGTCTGATCGGCTTAGCCAAATCAATCGCCAAGGAGATGGGTCCGCGCGGCATCAGAGCCAACTGCATCGCCCCGGGATTCATCATCTCCGATATGACCAACGCCCTGCCGGAGGATGTGCGTGACGCTTGGGTGAAACAGATTCCGCTTCGCCGCGGAGGCACCCCTGAGGATGTCGCCAACGTGGCTCTCTTCCTCGCCAGCGACCTTTCCGGCTATGTCTCCGGCCAGGTCATCCACTGCTGTGGAGCGATGAACTGCTAATCTTCCGGGCGCTTCGACAGGCTCAGCGGCCGGAAGACCAGCGGTCACAGAACCAGCCATAACGCCGTTGCCGCAAAATAAAGGAATATTCAAGGCCTCTCCTAACCGGGACACCACCGGAGGAGAGGTTCTTCTTTTAGCTCACTGGAAAAATTTCGGATTCCCGGTCGCTGAGCCTGTGGTCACTGAGCTTGTGGTCACTGAGCTTGTCGAAGTGTCGAAGTGTCGAAGTGCCGAAGTGCCGAAGCGACTCCTGAAATTGCCGCTCGCCACCAGAACCGGCAGGGGTATATACAAAAAAAATGAGCGTCGACGCATCCCGCGTGGACTCTCACTCTAACCACATAATTAATAACACTAAAACTAATAACCAATAGGTTGATCGGGGAGAGAACCTCCTTGCTCAACCCGAGGACAAAGGTACTGCTTTTTTTTATACTTGCAAACTTTTTCTTAAGATTTTTTGAAAAATTTGCGAAAATTTTGACTTAACCGTTTTATTTACAGTTCTATAAACAATAAGGGAAATTTTAATATGTTTTAATAAGGACACAATAGGCGGCACACAAAACGGACAATCTTCTGAAATATGGTTTCTAAAACGTTTATCCTTACGATTCGTAACCATAATGTAACAAAGCTCTACATCCCGACACAGGCCAGAGTGGCCACGCTGATGCGCACCGGCGAAGGGAACAGCGACCTCAGCGCCCTCCGGCAGGAATGAAGTGTCGCCCCAGTCGTGAAAACGTCATCCACCAAAAGGATGTGGGAATATTCCGGAACCACTTTCAGCCGACGCACCCTAAACGCCCCCTCCACATTGCGGGCTTTTTCAGAGACAGACAACTTTGTCTGCGTCTTTGTCTTACGGGAACGCCGGAGTATGTCGGTCCGCACCTCAGCGCCAAGGCAGTCGGCAAGCGCCCCCGCGATGATCTCGGCCTGATTGTAGCCGCGGGACCGGCGGCGTGACCAATGGAGCGGCACTGGAATCACGGCATCCACATCGGAATAGATTGGAGAGGAGGCCATCTCGCGGCCGAGCATAGTGGCGAAATAGATTCCTGCTGAATAGTCCGAATGGTACTTAAGTCTTTGGGTTATGAGCCTGTAGCCGGTCAGCGAACGGTAAAAGAACAAGGAGGTGGCGTAGGCATATTCATCAAAACTTCCGTCCGCGTCAAGGTCGCGCTGGATGAGGGCGTTGAAGCGGTCGGCAAGCTGGTTGTGCGGCATCCGCGAGAAATATGTCCTCGGCAGGTCGGCAAGGCAGCCGATGCAGAGGTGACGCTCGCGAAGGGTGAGGGTTTTCCCGCAGACAATGCACTCCCGCGGCATAATGAGGTCGCAGAGCGCGGTAAGGACATCTGTAAAAGTAACGTTTCCTATCATAGTTCAAGTCGATGTTCCGCGATTATACGGAACAAAAACGTAAATTATGATAAGAAACGTAAAAATGTTCGGGTCTTACCCTCGATTTATGAATATCTTGCTTCGACAGGCTCACCAACCGTGGTTCGACAAGCTCACCAACCGTGGTCGCTGAGCCTGTGGTCACTGAGCTTGTCGAAGTGTCGAAGCGCCCTTAATCCTGCGAAAGGGTCTTGACCGGATTTCGTGTAGCGGCTCCGTACGTCTGCCCGAGGACGGACAGGAAAGAAATCAGAAGCGAGATCAGCGCCGCAAGGACAATGGCCCACCACGGGAAGGCAATCTTGGTGTAGAAGCCTTGCAGATAGCGCGTGATTCCCCAAACCGCCAAAGGAGCGGCAAGAATGACGGCGACGATGGCCATAACCATAAACGATTTGGACAAAGTCCACACTGCCGAGCTGACATCCGCTCCGAAGACCTTACGGAGAGCCACCTGACGGCTCTGCTGCTCCGTGAAGTAAAGCGACATCGCGAACAGACCCAAAGCAGAGATCAGGATGGCGATCAACATAAACGAAATCACCAGCAGCATCGTGTTCTTCGTCCCCTTAAGATCATCAATCAGCTTCTCGTCAAGGTAGAACGCCTCGAGATCAGCCGGGAACCCGACAGTCTCCTGCGCGAACTCCTTGCAGGCGTTCTTGACCGCGGCCATAGCCTCGGAACGGTCACCGGTTATCTTAAGAAGCTGTATGGCGGCAAATGGATAACTGTCATCGATGATCATTATCGAGTTATGCTCGTTCTCCATCGGCTCGAAAAGAGCGTTCCTGACGCGGAAGTCCGGCACGATACCGCAGACTTCATATTCACCATCCGAATAGCCTCCGCCGGCGAACGGGTGTTCCGCCGTGACACCGAGTTCCCCCTTTGAGGTCTCGGTCAGCAGAACCTTCTCGGCCGTAGGCTCGCTGTATTTCTCTATAATCTTGATTCCCAAGATTCTGAGTGACGTGGTGTCCAGCTGTGCCATACGAAGCCAGCCTATCATCTCCTTGTTCTCGTCGTGAAGGCCATTGGCTCCGCAAAGAAGCGGTGACGAGATTCCAAGTCCGGCGTCGGTCACCTGCGGCAAGGCCTTTAGTTTGTTATGCAAAGCCTCCTGCAGTCCCCTTTTATAGCCGAAAGGATTGGTGGAATTCACCTGGATGATGTCCTTTGTGTCGTAGCCTACCGGAAGGTTGGCCAGATAGTTCACCTGCGCTGTCATCGCAAGCGCCATCGCAATCAGAACCGTGCTGAAGACGCTTTGCAGCACAATGAAGACCTTCCCGAAGATCATCTTGTTCTTGAAACGGAACTCTCCCTTCACGACATCTATAGGCTTGAACCTTGAGATCAGCATAGCCGGAAGGGTGGCGGAGACAACGGAGATGACCACAAGCGCAAGCGCGGTCCACAACACGGTCGAGGCATCAGGAGTCAAGACAATGTCGGCACTCAATATCTTGTCAAAGAATGGCTTGCACCAATATGCCAGCAGGCAGCCGATGGCGAAGCACCCGAGCGTGAAGGCGAAGGACTCAGCGATGTACCTCCAGACAACACGGGTGGAACTCTCACCCAAAAGCCTTCTGGTGGCCATCTCCTTGGCGCGCTTTCCCGTCTGCGCCACAGTCAGGTTGATGTAATTGAATATGGCCGAGATCAGCAGCACCAGAGCCACTATGAACAGCAGCTCAACCTGCTTCCTGTCCCCTTTTCGGAAAGTGCTGTAAGCCTCAATGTCATAAAAATAGATCTGGTCAAGCCTTACGACGCTGGCTCCCCACAGGAATGAGTTAGTCGTGTTATCCTCCTTATAGCCCTTCCAGTAGTCACAGTACTTCGCGAGAATTTCTTTTCTGACCTTCTCGGAATCCGCACCTTCGTCAAGCCGGAAGATAGGCATTGTACTTCCGAAATTGTCCATCCACGACACTCGATTCTTAGCCACCTTGATGCTGGTGAACAGATCAAAATATTTGAACACATCCGTCGGCCCGAAATCCTCGATAACTCCGGTGACAGTCAGCTTGACACCACCCTTTGTGAGTGTTCTGCCGACAGGATCCTCGTTTCCGAAAGCCGTCTTGGCGAACGACTCGGAGAGGATCACCTCATCCTCATTCTGAAGGACGCAATCCTTGGAACATCCGGTAAGACGGTAGTCAAACAGCTTGAAGAAGTTAGTGTCCAGCGCCGCCTCTTTCACGGCATAATAGTCGTCGCCGATCAAGATGTTGGCGTTACCACAGTCATAGAATCTGGTCCACTCCTTGATCTCCGGGATGGAAGGGAAGAACTCCTCGGATGTTCCCATAGTCATTCCAAGGAACTCACCTGCTCCGGCCACATAAAGTTGCTTTGAGAGCGGCTGCTTGGCCCCGACGCTGAATTCGGTCCTGGCATAAGAAGCCAAAAGAATGACAAATCCCAACGCGACCGAAAGCCCGAAGACCTCGATGAAAGTGTAAAGTTTGTTCCTGGACAGAAACTTCAGATAGGTGCTTGACATAAATCTAAAATTAAAAACCGGGATTTCACCAATCAGAATTTATGCCGTATTGCTCAAACACTTATTAATGAAAGCTTTACTCCAATTAAGCCAAACAAAAAAGTGTAAAGAAATTTTACACTCACTGTAAAAAATCTTTACACTTGCTAAAAATATGTCGAGTGCGGTAGATTGAGGCTGAGTTGGGTGTCGGCCTCGGAGCGGGCTTTCTCGTAGGCGATGACGGTGTCAAGGTCAGGATTGATCATCACGTCCAGATTCCAGATCAGAAGACGGTCTCCGGTCACAATCTCGGCGGCGCCGTCAGCGACACCGACAATGGCGGGAACACCTATCCCCTTGGCCAGCACGCAGACCTGGCCGTCGGAATCATCCTCACGGACCACAATCCCGACAACATTCCGGAAATCAATCAGCGTGGAGTCCGACAGCGACAACCGCTCGGTCACCAAAACGCTGCCCGGCGGGATGTCCTCGAACGGGTTCCTCTGTCCGCAGTCCCTGACCACGAACGCACGGCCTTTGGCAAAGCCTCGAACACCGGTTCCCCGCACTGTCATATTAATAAAAAAATGTCCGCGGCAGCCGACAGCCACCAATGCCATCGCACCACCGCGGACAAGTACAATTAGTTGATTCCTACCTCTTTCTCAAGATCCCAGGCGGCACCCGGAGCGAAAACAGCCTCAACGAGCTGATCGTAGAACATACCCCTCTTCGCAAGGTCGAGCACATTGAAGCGGAAGCGCATCAGCTGAACCTTCGGGAACATATTCTTAAGCATCTCTCGCGTCACGCCGATCATCGACGGATCGTACGGCGCGCCAGCCTTCTTCATCAGATCCTGCATCTTGGCGAATGAATATACCTGCCCCTGAAGCTTCTTCTTGAACTCAGGCCAGCACTCCTTCACCTTGGTCAGCTGGACACGCACGGCCTCGGCGTCGTCATATTTCTTGGTGATTTCGGTGTAGCCAAGCTTCGGCGCAGGGAAATTCTTGAAGATCTCCAAAGCCCTCTCCTGCTCCTGCTCGAGCGTAGGCCAAGCCTTCACGCAAGCGTCAACATCAATCTTGGAGAGATCCAGTTTGAACAGCTCGTCGAACACGGCGCACATCGTCAGAGTGCCGATGGCAACCTGGAAACCGTGTGACTGAAGCTTGCCGTGGAAGCGGTGGTGAGTCATATCAAGAATATGGCTGAACAGGTGGTCGCAGCAGGAAGCCGGACGGCTGGACTGAGCGGCCTGCATCGCTATTCCACTGAGAGTCAAGCCCTCGAACAGATCTGCGACGGCCTGCTTGTCACCCTTCGCGACACCCTCTGGATCAGCTAAGAGATCATTCAGGTAGTCCTGAAGCACGTGCCAGGCAGCCGGTTTGATCGGCTCGGTTCCCATCAGGTCGGCAATCATCCACTCGGCTCCGGCAGGAATCTTGGCGGCCAGGTCGGCGTAACCGGCGGCGGTCATCACCTTTGGAGCGGCGGCGATCACGTCGATGTCGGCGATGATCACCAGAGGGGCAGGACAAGAGAATGTCTGCTTGGAGTTATGATAGGAGATCGAGGCTCCGAACGATGAGAAACCATCGACGGAAGCGGCCGTAGGCAATGTCAGGTAGGACTGGCCGAAATGATGTGAGGCCAGTTTGCAGAGGTCATTGATGACACCTGAACCAACGGAGACGGCGACATATTCAGCCTCTGACGAAGGTCTGAAGGCCTTCTCGGCGTCCGGCTCAACGTAGTTCGGATCATTCTCGATGGCCTTGGCGGCGGCGAAATCACCGGCGATGATGTGGTCAACCATATCAACGTACCTCCAGTCGGCGTGGAACTCATCCTTCTCGATGATGTACTTCTCTGTCGGGATTCCGGCCTCGACAAACTCAGCGAAGACCTTCTCACCCAATGCTTTCCAAGTGTTAAGGTCAGCAACGACAGCGGCCTTGCGACCGGCGAACCATTTCTTGAACTCCACTGGAGCCTGTGAGCTGACACCGCAGCCCATCTCGAACACCTTGGTGTCTGTGGCGACAGTCAAGGCTTTTGCAATTCTTTCTTTTGAATCCATAACTCATCTTTCGCAAGCAGACAATTGCCTGCGGTAAAAACTTTATCTCACGTTCGAAGGTGATTGCCCGCCTTCTCAATTTACGTTACCCCTTCCCTAAATCCCTCCCCTCGGGGGAGGGGATGCGCCTTGCGCACCCATTGGGGCCTTTTACGTTACCCCTACCCTAAATCCCTCCCCTCGGGGGAGGGACTTACTTTCACCGCTAAGCGGTGAATAAAACATTAAAGTCGATATTTATTCAATTTCGCCCTAAAGTTACTAAAAATTCAGTAACTTAGCGAGTATGAAAAAGTACATCTCAACCCTATTGGCCCTGCTGGCCGTCCCGATGATGATGGCAGCGCAGGAAAAAAGCCTCCATCAACTCCAGCAGGAGTTCGTCGACCTGAGGCTTGGAATGTTCGTTCACTTTGGATTACCGACCTATCAGACAGCCGATTGGACCGATCCTGACCTCAGCCCGGAGGTGTTCAACCCGGTAAAGCTCGACACCGACCAGTGGGTCAAGGCGGCCCAGAGCGCTGGAATGAAATTCATCTGCGTCTCAGTCAAGCACCACAGCGGATTCTGTATGTGGGACACCAAGACCACCGACTACAGCGTGATGAGCTCTCCCCTGCACCGCGACGTCCTGCGGGAACTCGTCAACTCCGTCCACAAAGCCGGGATGCAGATAATGTTCCACTTCTCGATCCTCGACACCCATCACCGCATACGCCCGACCCTCCCGTTCACTCCGGAAAAGATCAACCTCCTGAAAAGCCAGATCCGCGAGCTGCTCACTGAATATGGTCCAGTCAACACCATAATGTTCGACGGATGGGACGCCCCGTGGGGAAGGATATCATATTCAGATGTCTCATTCCCAGAGTTTTACCACTTTATCAAGAGCCTTCAGCCGAACTGCCTGGTGATGGATCTGAACGGAGCCAAATACCCTTCGGAGGCCCTCTTCTACTCCGACATCCGCTGCTACGAGCAGGGCGCCGGCCAGAAGATTTCCCCAGAGACCAACCAGCTTCCGGCGATGGCCTGCTACCCGCTCCAAAGAACCTGGTTCTGGAAGACAGAGTTCCCGGACTCCCCTCTCAAGGACGTAGATGAGATCGTCAAGGACAACATCATCCCTTACAACAACGCCTACTGCACCTACATCCTCAACTCCGCCCCGAACCGCGACGGCCTGATGGACAAGAACTGCATCGAGGCGCTTAAGCGCATAGGCAAGATCTGGAAAAACACCGGCCACATCGTCGATGTCGCCCCGACAATGGAGCCTATCACAGACATCAACATCGCCATCGGCAAACCTTGCGACTCCTCCTGGTCCGACGATATGGACATAATGGACTTCGCCAACGATGACAACTTCCGCACCTGGTGGGTCTCCAGCCCCGAGGTCAAAGAGCCGTTCTGGAAAGTGGAGCTTGACCCAGGCTCCCTCATCAGCAGCGTCGTGATGACCGAACCAACCGCCGGCGTGATGCAGGAATATGTCATTGAATATCTCCACAAAGATTCCTGGCATCCTCTCTTCAGCGGCGCCACCCCGACCCAGAGCCGTGTGAAGATCCACCGCTTCACCCCCGTCTATGCCGACGCCGTCCGTGTCCGTTTCACCAAATGGACCGGCATCCTCGCCCTCTCCGAATTCGGAGTCTATACCCCGTACGAGAAGTAAGC
>CAYZKZ010000047.1:0-21016 GCA_964479325.1 uncultured Muribaculaceae bacterium | reverse complement strand
TCCCCCGACATAACGCGGCCCGGTGTAAGTCCTGAGCGGCTTTTCCCCCGAATGAGCGTTGTCCCTCGTCATCAGGAACGGAATCCTCAGCACCTTCATTTCAGGAATATTCTCCCCCTCGGCAAGCGCCTGCGAGACAAAGAACATATCAATCATCTCCCATTTACCTGAATATCTTATCGTCCCCTCCCCTCTCTCAGCCGGCGGAGCAGCCAAGTTGACCAAAGGGAAAGACCCGCCGTCCGTCAATATTCCGAAAGCGGGATTGTCCGGAGTGTCGTTGAAGTCTCCCATCGCCACGATATTCATAAAACCAATGTTTTGAAGGGAGTCAGTCGCTGTCCGTAGCCGCCGAAGCGCCACCTCCCGTCGGGATGAGGTCTTTCCGCCGTACTTTGACGGGTGATGGTTGACAAGAAACGCCACACTGTCCCCATCCCGCCTACGGAATTCGGCAAGAAGAATGTCCCTTGTCCTGAAAGGAGGATCCGCGTCGGAGCCAACAGTCAAAGGTCTCGCGCGCAACAGGCTCAGACGGGATGACCTGTACAACAAGGCCACGTCTATTCCTCTGGGATCAGGAGATTCAAAATGGACTATTCTGTAGTCAGTCTTGTAAAGTTGTGTGTCTTTCATAAGTCTCTCAAGGACAAAGCGGTTCTCGACCTCGGCTATTCCGACAACATCCGGCAGCGCCCCTTCCGCATCCTTAACCCAAAAGATGGACTTGGCCACGGCATTGCATTTCGCGAGGAATCTGCGCTTCGTCCAATGCCTTTTGCCGAATGACGAGAACTCAGCGTCCGACTCGCTGAGGGAGAGGCTGTCCCTGCGCCAGTCAAAGAAGTTCTCAAGATTCCAGAACATAACAAATGTCCGGTCCTCCCCTTCCGCCGCCAAACCAAATTTAGAACTATGAAAAACTACAAAAGACATTATGGCGGTCAGGAAAGGAAGGGTCACGGACAGTATGATGATCATTCTTTTCATTCCGATGGCAAAGATGAGGCACAAAAACGTAAAAAACGAAAAGAAACAGAAACTCTTTCCAAAGAAACAGAAAAACTTTTTTTTATGATTTGTATCTTTGCCGAAAATTAATTTTTAATCCGCTTTCTTCACCGCTTGCGGTGAAAGCAAGTCCCTCCCCCGAGGGGAGGGATTTAGGGAAGGGGTAACGTGAATTGAAAGGGCGGGCAGTCGCCTTCTAACGTGAGATAATGTTTTTCAGCAGGTAATTGCCTACTTGCGAGAGTTGCGGTAATATTATGTCATTGAAATGCGGTATAGTCGGACTTCCGAACGTCGGCAAGTCAACTTTGTTCAACTGCGTCAGCTCAGGCAAGGCCCAGAGCGCTAACTTTCCTTTCTGTACAATAGAGCCTAATCTCGGCTCGACGAACGTCCCTGACAAGAGGTTGGAGGTTCTCGCCGAGATGTGCAAGCCTAAAAGCGTGGTTCCGGCAACGGTGGACATCGTGGACATCGCCGGACTCGTCAAGGGAGCCAGCAAGGGAGAAGGTCTTGGAAACCAGTTCCTTGCCAACATCCGTGAGACTGACGCCATCCTGCACGTCCTCAGGTGCTTCGACGACGGCAACGTCGTCCACGTCGATGGAAGCGTGGATCCGGTGAGGGACAAGGAGGTTGTTGACACCGAACTCCAGATCAAGGATCTTGAGACCGTGGAGTCCCGCCTCGCCAAAAGCCAGAAACAGGCCACGACAGGAGGCGACAAGGAAGCCAAGAAGCTCGTCAACCTTCTCCTGCGCTACAAGGAAGCCCTTGAGCAGGGCAAGTCGTGCAGGACGGTCGAGTTCATCAACGAGGAAGAGGCAGCGATGGCAAAGGATCTTTTCCTGCTGACCAACAAGCCGGTGATGTACGTCTGCAATGTGGATGACGCTTCGGCCGTGAACGGCAACAAGTACGTGGACGCCGTCCGCGAGGCCGTCAAGGAGGAGAACGCCGAGATTCTGGTCATCTCCGCCAAGACCGAATCGGAAATCGCCGAGATGGACTCCTACGAGGATCGTCAGATGTTCCTTGAGGAGATGGGGCTGAAGGAGTCAGGAGTGGTAAGACTGATCCAGGGAGCCTATCACCTGCTCGGCCTCCAGACATTCTTCACAGCCGGATCTGACGAATGCCGCGCGTGGACAATCCACAAGGGCGACAAAGCACCTAAGGCGGCCGGTGTCATCCACACGGACTTCGAAAAAGGCTTTATAAGAGCCGAAGTCATCAAGTACGATGACTATGTCACCTTAGGCAGCGAAAGTGCCGTCAGAGCGGCCGGAAAGCTCGCTACAGAGGGCAAGGAATATGTCGTCCAAGACGGCGACATTATGCACTTCCTTTTCAACGTCTAAAAACCGCCCGGACACATTGACCTTACATCCGCAAGGTTAAGGCAAAAAACAAACGGAGACGATCGAAAAGGTCGTCCCCGTTATTTTATTGTCATCAGATCCCGTTAAAAGAAGCGGGCTCTGTTGTCCTTCACGTCAGCCTGCATCATCATCACAGGAAGAATCAGCTGAGTTGTGTAGTTGTTGAGCTGAGCGGCGGCGTTTTTGGCGTCATCCTCAGTGTAGAACGAACCGGTGTCGCGGGAATTCACTTTGAATATGTAAGTTCCGATTGTGCCTGCGACAGGTCCGCAGATCTTTCCTTCCGGAGCGACTGAAGCGGCTCCGATGAACTTAGGATCAAGACCCTGACCGGCGAGTGAGGCGAATCTCACGTCAACACCGGCGCTTACGGATGAGTGAAGGGTGTCGGCGATAGCCTGAAGGTCACTGATGCCCTGAATCTTCTGAGCGATGTCAGCCGCGGCCTTCTCGGAAGCCTTCTCGGCGTAAAGCTGCTGACGGATGAAATCCTTGACCTCGTCCAGTTTGGCGATGCCTTCCTTGTGGATTCCGGTGACAGTGGCGATGAACAGGTAGTTGTTGTTGACAGTGATGATCTCGGAAACCTTGCCGACCTTGTTGTCGAACACCCATCTTGTAACCTCCTTGGCCTGTGAGATGGAACCGAATGTGGAGGTGGCCTCGGTGATGTTCCTCATAGGATGTGAGTAAACACCCATTGAGTCAACAGCAGCCTTGTAGTTGTTGTACTTGCCGGCAGCAAGCTTCGAGAAATTGCTTGCCTTCGCATAGTAGGTGTTGAAAGTCTCGCCGCTTGCGAGCGCTGTCTTCTCAAGAACAGCTACCTGCTTCTTGACAAGCGGAGCGGTTCTCTTGCTGACCTCAACGATGTGTGTGCCGTACTGTGTCTTCACGATGTAAGGCTTGCCAACCTGGGCTGTAAGGACAGACTCGAATCCAGGGATCATATAAGTCTGGGTCATCCAGCCTACGTTTCCAAGCTCGCCGTCAGCGGCGCTCCTTGTGTCAGTTGAATACGCAGCGGCGACATTCGCGAAATTCTCACCCTTTGAAAGAACACCGAGAAGGCTGTCGGCCTTCGCCTCGGCACCGTTCTGAAGGAGAATGTGCTTTACATAGACAGAGTCAGGAATCTGTGATGTGGCTATGATCCTTGCGGCATAGAACACATTGTTGTCAGAAACGATAGGAGATGTTCCGGCGGCGTTGTTGTCAACGAACTCGCTGATGCCCTTGTTGACAGTTGCCAACTCTCCGGCCTTGTACCAGTACTCATTGTAATTTTTCTCAGAGTTCCTGGCAAGGAAAGACTTAAGGTTGTCGGTGGTGGAGAACTCGTCATAGACCTTAGCCATAGCCTCGTTGGTGGCGTTGATGTCAGTCTCGGACGGCTTAACCTCGAAGACAACATATTCCATATCCCTTGAAGCGTTCTGCTTGAACATCTTCTTGTGTCCATCGTAGAACTTCTTGATCTCGTCAGAGCTTACCTTGACAGTCGTGTCCATTCCGTAGTTAGGGACCATCACGAAATCAACGTTGGTGGTGTTATTGTTCTCAGCGACAGCCTTTCTGAGCATCAAAGGATTCTGGAAGTTGCTCTGGGTGAACAAAGATCCGTACTTGGCATAGTACTGCTGGGTATAGACAGTGTTCTGGATGTAATCCCAATAGCTCTTGAGCCTTCCGGTCTGATCCTGGGAGATGTTGTTGACAAGGTTCTGCAAAGCCTCCTTTGAGAAGTTGCCGTCCTCATCCATAAACGCGGGATTCTGGGAAATCACAGGAGAGATCATATCTCCGGCGAGAAGTTCCTTCATCTCATCCTCGCCCACCCTGATACCGGCGGCCTTTGCGTTCTTGATGAAAAGGTACTTGTCCAAAAGTCCCTGCCAGGCGGCGTTGCGCACCTGCTCCTGCTGCTGCTCGTTCTGAGCGGAAGAGCCGGTCACCATCTCATTGATGTTGGTGTACTTTTCGACATCCTGCTGGAAATCAAGGTAAGAGATTGTCTTACCATTGATCACGCCCACATCATTCTTGGACGACATCGCATTGAACGCGGTCTCAAGAGTCTGCGGGTCAATAATGAATGACAAAAGGGCCAAGGCAATGATGATTGACACCGCCATTCCGGCCTTTTCGCGAGTTTTTTGAAGAATCGCCATTTGTATTACGTTTTTATAATTTCCAAAAAATAGGTATTGGGGTGCGAAGATAGTGATTTTAATTCAATTAACCACTATTTTTTAAGCAAAGGGCCTATAAAGTTTACCGAATCAATCACAACCTTCGTCGAATCCTGAACGACAACGACATCACTGTTGAAAGCCTTGAATATTCTGACATTCCTCGCCTTCTCGTCCGATCTCATTCCAAACCCCTGAAGGAAACCGTCCGGAGAAAACATCCTGACGTAGCAGTCAGTGTAGATTTCCTTGTCGGCCTGGTCCCAGTACAAGGTGTCAGTCTCCAAAGTCTGCTGGTTTATCACATTCTGAACCACAACATTGCCGAAAGCGGACCAATATTCCTCGTCCGATTTCTTGCTCTTGAAATGCTTCGCATTGTTCGAATGCAGCACTGTCTCAAGCATATTGTCGTCAGTGTAGGCGAATGCGTGAAGCCCCTTGGGAAAGAGTTCGTAGGAACAGGAGTCGTTATCGTACCTCTCCATCACATCGGCCTCGGCCCTCATCTGGATTCTGCCGTTCTCGGTCTGGACAACAAACATACTATCGACTGTCTGGACAGGAGTCTCCGCAAGATCAAGATGCTCGGCCTCAGACAGTTTCCCCTTACAGGAATATACGATGAAAGCAACCGCTGACGCGGTTGCAATCATCATAAGGCTATGTATGTCCGGTCTCAACTCCTTGACTACTTCTGTGTTCTTACGGTTGTGGTGGCGCGCATTCCGCCGCAGTTCACCGTGTAGGACTGACCGTCAACGACATCGTACATAAACGCCTCGGCCTTCTGAGGGTAATAGACGCTGTAGGCGGAGATCAGCTTGTTGCAGTCATCCGTAAGCGACGCGTCAGCGGCCTTGGCCTTCTGGAGGTAATCCACAGCGACCCAGTACTTGGCCCTGCTCTCGATCTCGTTGCCTGAGCAGCGGGCGGCTCCCCAGATGGTAGCGATCAGGTAGTAAGCCTTGCCCTGATGATCCGGCTTAAGCTCGGCAGCCTTCCTGGCATAGTCGAACGCCTTTCCGGTGATGTTGTTCTTAAGGCAGTAGGTCGCAAGCTCGATCAGATAGTCAGCCTGCTGGGAAGCGTCAGCTGATGTGAGTGAGACAGCCTCCTCCAAGTACTTGATGGCAGCGTCTGACTCATCCTTCGCTGAATGAAGCTTGTAAAGATAGTACGCAGAGGAAGCGGAAGGCTCGTTGGCGTGCATCTTGGTGACAGCCTTGAGGAAAAGGTCGTTGTTCTGGCACCCGTCAGTCGATCCGAGCATCTTAACGATGTTGGTGACGAGATCCATATTCTCTGGATCTGCCTCGAAGCGAGGTGTGAACAGAGCGATGAGGTTGTCGCAGCTGGCCACCTGGCTCGTGATGAACAAACCCTCGATGTCGGATTTGATTTTGGCGTTCTCATCGGCGCTACCTGCCTTGTCAAGCAGCGCGATGGCGTTCTGGTAGGTGTTGATGACATCCTCGGCTCCTATCGCGGACTTCTTGTAAAGCTCGATGGCGGCGTTCAGATCAAGAAGAAGAAGGCTCGGCTTGATGTTCTCCTGATTGACAGCGATGATCTCGTTCAGCTTCTCATAGACAACCTGAGGATCCTTGAAGTACTGAGTGATGTACTGTCCCTTTGAGTTGTAGGCGGCAACGGCGTACTTAGGATAGTACTGCGCCCTGAGGTCGTTAAGCGTAAGGACAGTGTCGATCACAGCCGCGCGGGCCTGCGGATCCTTTGTCTTCGCGACTTCCTTTCCCATAAGGGTCATTCCGTTGAGAAGCATATTCTGGCTTGCCGTAGGAGGGCAGAGTTTGAAAGCCTTTCTCCAGTTAGGAAGAGCCTCGGTATAGTTCTTCTGCTTATAATACTCCTGATAGTAAGAAAGATACTTGATGCATTCAGCGCTGTCTGCGCCATACTTTCCCTGAGCCGACACCTTTGTTCCGAAGGTTGCGGCAGCGGCAAGAGTCAAAAGTACTAATGTAATCTTTTTCATCGTTTTGTATTAATTATTTCTTAGTATTCATTAATTATATTTCGGTTTCAGGAACCAGATGTCGAATATGTTGATTCCGATGTTGAAATTGACGTACCTCTCCCGGACCAAATTCCCGGACAGAGCGCCTCTCTGGCCGAAATCCACGCCCAAAGTCAGGCCGTTGCTCCAGTTGAACACAGGAAGGGTCGCTCCCATAGTGACTCCTACCGCGTTGATCGACTTCCCGTCAAGCTTGCACGAGGCCTGATCCCAATAGGCTCCGGCGCGATAGGTCACTCTCTTGCGGTAGTAACGGATGTCGTTCCTGTTCGGGACAATCGAGAATCCAGCCCTGACAGACTGCGCCGCGGTAGCGCTGAAGACAGCGTTGCCGACACTTGCGAATCCCGGAACCTTGCCGAACCCGCAGGAACTCCAGTCGGAACGTATGTAGTTGACCTCAACGGTCCACTTGTCACCTCCCTTCAGGGCTATTCCGACACCCAGCTCACCGGCGAGCTTCACCTGCCCCCTACCCAAAGTGTCAATGTAACTTCTCGGAGACGGGGTGGAGTCGTTGATCGAGGATATTGACTGGATCTCGTATCTTTCCACATTTCCTCTAAGGCTTGTGGAGACACGGTAGGTGGCTCCGACTATGGCGGAAATGTTCTGCGTGAGCTTCCTCTCGTACTGGACACCGAATTTCCCCGTGAAAGCCTTCAGATTCATATTGAATCCGCTTGAGATGTTCCTGTAAGTGGAATTTCCCATCTCGAAGTCATTGGTCTTGTGCAGATTGCCGAAATAGTACTGTCCCTCGACACCGACGGAAAGACCTTTTATGACCTCATAGCCCGCTCCGATGAATATGTTCGTCATACCTCCGTAGCCCTGAACCGTGTTGGTGATCACACCAGTGGAGGCGATCACGGACGGATCAGTGACCTTGGATGTCATCTCGTAGCCCAAATCGCTGTACGGAGTCACTCCAGCGTACATCGCAAGAGACTTATAGACAGGGAACGAGATCACGAAATCGTAGAAATTGAAAGTGTTGTTGGAGGATTTCATATCGTGCTGGGCGTAGTACCTGTTGCCCTGCGCGACTCCGAAGTCAGCCATAAATGACTTCTCCTCCCTGGCCGTAACCGCCGCAGGATTGAGAATATTCACATTCCTCTTGTCCCTCGCGGCTATGCCGACACCTCCCATACTCTTGTTATAGGCCGTGCCCTGTTTAGAGATGTCGCCTATTCCGTACATCGAATATGGCGAGAAAGCGTTGTACGCGTCATTCTGGGCGCTCAACGGGAACGCGATGAACAACGTCAACACAAACAAGAGTAGTCTATTAACAATTCCTTTCAACATAATACTTGTCAGCGATTAAGGCCAACCCCATCAGTACAAGATTGCAGACTGCAAAGATGGAGTTTTTCATTCTTTTTGCAAAATATATAGCGTCTCCTCCCGTAAAAACCACAACTTTTTCGGGAAATAAAGACAGGTAGCCCATTATTTCAAACATTATGCCTGAGACGACCCCGGATTCGATGGACGACCTCAGCGAGTCACCGGTCGGACGAACCGAATCCGGAATGTCAACAAGGGGGAGTGTCCTTGAATATCTCGACAGAGACTTGAATCTCGTCCTGAAGCCGGGGGAGATGTTGCCGCCTGAATATTTCCCGTCAGACTCCAGCACATCGATGGTCAAGGTGGTTCCGAAATCGAACACAATGCTTCCCTTTCCCTTGAAAAGATGCCTTGCGGCTATCACTGAGGCAACCCTGTCAGGCGACAGATAGGCCGGCAGGGAATATTCCTCGGCGACAGCCGTGCGCCTTCCGTCAAGTATCACAAGCTCACCGCATTTCTTCCGCAGACGCTCCTCCTCCTCGCTTCCGATCTCAATAGTGGATGATATGACCGTCACCGCCGGTTTCTCCTTCTCCACCAGCGAGTCAACATAGTCAAACATCTTCTCGCCCTGATAACGGAAAGTCTTTCCGAGGGTGATTCCTTCGGACCAGGCCGCCTTCAGGGCTGTGTTTCCTATTTCAACCAAAAGATTCGGCATTACTTAAATCGGCAAACCTTCAAAGGTAGTAATTTTATTGCAATTTATTGAGCGTCTGAAGAGCTTTCGTCAAAGAATCTATTCCACGGGTCACAATCTTAAGCTTGCCCTCAGACTGCTTGAGATTGAAAAGCGGATCGTTGGCGTTGATGTTCTGTAATATTCCCGAAAAGACCTTGCTCTTGTAGTAAGGGGACATCTGGTTGGCGATGAAGAACATAATCATCATTCCGTTCTTGATGATGATCTTCTCGAATCCGAGCCTGCCTCCAAGATTCCTGATTTTCACGACATAGAACAGATTGTCAGCCTCGACCGGCATCTCGCCGAAGCGATCCTCCAACTGAGCCTTGACACGGTCGATCTCCTTGTCGCTCGTAAGGCTGTCAAGCTGCTTGTATATTCTTATCTTTTCGGCGGTTATGTCGATGTATGAGTCAGGGATCATCGCCGGTTGGTCGGTCTCTATCGCGCAATCCTCGACAAACGATTCGTCAGGGCGGCTTGTGGATATTCCCGTCTCGACTCCGAGCTCGTCCATCGCCTCGGCGAGAATCTTCTGATAGGTCTCGTAGCCCATATCCGTTATGAAGCCGCTCTGCTCAGCCCCCAAAAGGTTTCCGGCGCCTCGGATGTCAAGATCCTGCATCGCAATGTTGAATCCACTTCCGAGATCGGAGAACTCCTCGATGGCCTTCAGCCTTCTCCTCGCGTCGTCCGTGATTGTCACCAAAGGAGGCACGATAAGGTAGCAGAAGGCCTTTCTGTCAGACCTTCCGACACGTCCACGGAGCTGGTGCAGGTCGCTGAGGCCGATGTTCTGCGCCTGGTTGATGATGATCGTGTTGGCGTTCGGGATGTCGAGTCCGTTCTCGATGATCGTGGTGCAGAGCAGCATATCGTAGTCGCCTCGGATAAAGTCCAACATTCTGTTCTCCAAATCCTTGGCCTCCATCTGACCGTGGGCGACACAGATTTTCATATCAGGGACAAGCCTGTGCAGAATCTCGTGGATGGAAGGCAGTTCCTCGACCTTGTTGTGGATGAAGAACAGCTGGCCGCCCCGATTCAGCTCGTAGTTTATGATGCTCCTGATCTCGTCCTTGTCGAAAAGGATGATCTCGGTCTGCGTCGGAATCCTGTTCGGCGGGGGAGTGTTGATGATAGAAAGGTCTCTCGCACCAAGCAACGAGAACTGCAAGGTTCTCGGAATAGGAGTGGCGGTGAGCGTCAAGGTGTCAACCGAAGCCTTGACCTGACGAAGCTTCTCCTTGGTCGAGACACCGAACTTCTGCTCCTCGTCGATGATCAGCAAGCCCAAATCCTTGAAATCAAATCCTTTGCCGAGCAACTTGTGAGTGCCGATGACAATGTCCAGACGACCGTCCCTCAACCTTTCCTTTATGTCATTGATTTCCTTTGTGGTGCGAAGCCTGCTGACATAGTCGATCGTGCAAGGGAAGTCCTTAAGACGTGACGAGAACGTGGTGTAGTGCTGAAGAGACAGGATCGTCGTAGGCACTAAAACAGCCACCTGCTTCCCGTCCGTCACGGCCTTGAACGCCGCCCTGATGGCGATTTCGGTCTTGCCGAACCCAACATCGCCGCAGACAAGCCTGTCCATTGGGCTGTTGTCCTCCATATCCCTCTTCACAGCCTTGTTGGCCGACTCCTGATCCGGAGTGTCCTCGTACATAAAAGAGGATTCGAGTTCCTCCTGAAGATAGCCGTCAGGGGAGTAGGCGAAACCACGGGTGGTCTTTCTCTTGGCGTAGAGCTGGATGAGATCCTTGGCGATGTCCTTGATCTTGGACTTGGCGCTCAGCTTAAGATTCTGCCAAGTCTTTGAACCCAACTTGTTTATCTTAGGAGGCACTCCGTCCTTGGAACGGAAACGGGAGATCTTGTTGAGCGAATGCACGGACACGAACACCACGTCCCCGTCCTTATAGACAAGCTTCACGACCTCCTTCATCCTGCCCTTGTCATCCTTCATCCGGACAAGGCCGCCGAACACACCGACTCCGTGGTCGATGTGGACCACATAGTCACCTATGTTGAAAGAAGTCAAGTCGTTAAGCGTCAACTGCTCGCTCTTCTCGACAGTCCTTCTGACACTGACCCTGTGGAAACGGTCGAAAATCTCGTGATCGGAGTAGCAGCAGATCCTGTCATCCCGGTCAATGAACCCAGAGTGTATGTTCTTCCCGGCTACAAACCGCGGCACAAGCCCGCTGTTCTCGATAAGAATCGACTTCAACCGCTCGACCTGCGAATTCTTGTCACTGAATATATAAACGGTGAACCCGCGTTCCATATTCTGCCGTATGTCCGCCGTAAGCAGCTCGAAGTTCTTGTTGAAGACAGGCTGCGGAGTGATGTTGAACGCCACGGCGTCACCGGCGTCGGCTCCGAGAGGAACCTCAAGAAACACCCTCCTGAATCCCGCAAGTTCCTGAAAGCAAGGCCTGTCCTTGTACATATCCGACGAGTCAAGCCAAACCACCGTCCCCTCAGGAAGCAGGCTCGCCACACTGACGCCCCCCTCGTCAGAAGTCCCGGCGGCAAGATCCGGGAATATCTCGACCTCCTTCCGCTCCTCGACCGAAAGCTGCGTGTTGCAGTCAAAGACATTGATTTTCTCAACCTCATCCCCGAAGAACGACACCCTGAAAGGATAGTTGAATGAATATGAGAATATGTCGATGATCGATCCCCTGATCGAGTACTGCCCCGGAGCGGAGACGAAATCGACCTTCTCGAACCCTTCTCCAGCAAGAATGTCGCGGATCGCCGAATAGGCTATCTCTTGCCCTTCGGTGATTTTGAGGATTGAGGACTTGATCCGGTCGCGTCCGGGAACAACCTCCTCCAAAGCCTCCGGATAAGTGACGATGAACAGTCTGGAGGAATTGTCCTGCTTGGACAGCAGTTTACCTATAGCCGAGGTTCTCTGGACTCCGAGCGAGGACTTGTAGTTGCTCCTCTCGACACCCTTTCCGCTGTCAGGCAGATAAAACACAATGTCGCCGTCAGTCAGCGAGTACAGATCCGAACAACAGTACTCGGCACTCTCCCGGTCAGGGAGCACAATGACGTGAGTGCCGCCGTCGGCGACCTGTGAGACAACGAACCACCTGGCCGAAAGGAAGAGTCCCTTGCAGTGTATCTCTTTCTCCGAGAGAAGCTTCCCGGACAGTATTTTTGAAGATTCCGAACTTATCAACATCAGCGTTTGATTTGTGTTGGAAAGCTGTTGAAAACCCTGTTGAAAACGTCCGTCCAAAAGTTGACAGCCACGACCGGCCGACTTTTCAACAATCCTTCAAAAGGTTTTCCATAGCGTAACCAACAATTTATCCAATGTCCAACTACCTAATACTCAACGGTGTTTTTGAGTTATCAACAAATTAACAACCTTAAAAGAATAAATAATTCCTGAAAAAATATATTCATTTATATTTATTGACTTTTGTTGTTGCTGCCGCCGCGCCGCGGGAAGCCGCTTCCTTTTCCGTCGGGCTTTGAACCGTGCTAAATTAATTTGGTCGGGCCTGACATTTCGGACAAAGTAAGGCAGATTCTCACTATCTTTGTACTGATTAAAAATCATCCTGATGACAGAATTTGATCCACACAGCACAAACGCTGGCAAAGATAAGGATTTGGACGGAATTATCCGTCCGCAGGGACTGGAAGATTTCACCGGACAGAGGGAGATCGTGTCCAACCTTAATGTTTATGTCAAAGCGGCGAAGATGAGGGGGGAAGCGCTTGACCACGTGCTTTTTCACGGGCCTCCGGGATTGGGTAAGACGACCCTCGCGCACATCATAGCCAATGAGATGGGCGTGAATATGAAGGTGACGTCCGGTCCGGTGCTCGACAAGCCGGGTGACCTTGCTGGTCTGCTGACCTCGCTTGAGACAGGCGACGTGCTTTTCATCGACGAGATACACCGTCTTTCTCCCGAAGTGGAGGAGTACCTGTACTCGGCGATGGAGGACTATGTCATCGACATTATGATCGACAAAGGGCCGGGGGCGAGGTCGGTCCGCATCTCGCTCAATCCTTTCACACTTGTCGGGGCCACGACCCGCAGCGGCCTTCTGACGGCCCCTTTGAGGGAGAGGTTCGGAATCAACTGCGCCCTCGAGTACTACGACACGTCCGATCTGATCCGGATCGTGCGCAGAAGCGCCCGTATTCTTAATGTCACGATTGACGACGAGGCCGCCAGGGAAGTAGCGCTCAGGAGCAGGGGAACGCCGCGTATAGCCAACGCCCTTCTCAAGAGAGTCAGGGATTTCGCTCAGGTGATGGGGGACGGACACATTGACCTCGACATCGCCCGCTACGCTCTTGACAAGCTGAAGATCGACAAGAGGGGACTGGACTCGATTGACAACAAGATACTCCGCACGATCATCACCACATTCAAGGGCGGTCCTGTCGGAGCGAACACCATCGCTACAGCGATCAGCGAGGATCAGGGCACTTTCGAGGAGGTCTATGAGCCGTTCCTTATCAAGGAGGGCTTCATCGTGAGGACCCAGCGGGGGAGGGTTGCCACCGAGATGGCCTACCATCACCTTGGACTTGACGCCGACCTTGAGGCCAAAAAGAATGAGGAAGCCACGCTCTTTTAGAGTATTCATCCGCCGGTTCCGGGAATTCGCCGCCGCAGGGGCGGGGAAGTGTGTGCCACATAGTATTTCCGCCGCGCGCTGTGACCGCGTTTAAGACGGATTTGCGGCGGCAATCGAAAAATATGTGCGGTTTAACCGCCGAAAATGCCTTATAAAATTGCTGAATACGATAAAAATCACTAAAATTGCAGACTTATTGTGATTTCATTTGGAAATTAATATTAACATATTCAGAATATGGCCGATAAATTAATCTCAAAGATTCCTGACGGTCCTTTGGCCGAGAAATGGACCAAACGTAAGTCGGAACTCCGACTCGTCAATCCGAACAACAGAAGAAAGCTTGAAATCATCGTTGTCGGTACCGGACTCGGTGGCGCTTCCGCAGCCGCCACACTCGGTGAGCTTGGCTACAATGTCAAGGTTTTCTGCATCAGTGACTCTCCTCGCCGCGCGCACTCCATCGCCGCTCAGGGAGGTATCAACGCAGCTAAGAACTATCAGAATGACAACGACGCTGTCTATCGTCTCTTCTACGACACGATCAAGGGAGGTGACTACCGCAGCCGCGAGGCGAACGTCTATCGTCTTGCCGAGGTCAGCGCCGCCATTATCGACCAGTGCGTCGCCCAGGGTGTTCCGTTCGCCCGTGAGTACGGCGGCTACCTCGCCAACCGTTCTTTCGGAGGTGTTCAGGTCAGCCGTACGTTCTATGCCCGCGGACAAACCGGCCAGCAGCTCCTTCTCGGAGCCTACGCCGCTCTCAACCGCCAGATTGCTGCCGGAACCGTCACCAGCTATCCTCGCCACGAGATGCTTGACCTCGTCCTTATCGACGGCCAGGCCAAGGGTATCATCGCCCGCAACCTTGTGACCGGAAAACTTGAGAGATTCGGCGCCCACGCTGTCGTGATCGCCACCGGAGGCTACGGCAACACCTACTTCCTTTCCACCAACGCTATGAACAGCAACGGCTCGGCCGCCTGGCAGTGCTACAAGAAGGGAGCCTATTTCGCTAATCCTTGCTTCGCTCAGATCCATCCGACCTGTATCCCTGTACACGGCGAGCAGCAGTGCAAACTGACCCTTATGTCAGAGTCCCTGCGTAACGACGGCCGTATCTGGGTTCCAAAGAAGATGGAGGATGTGATGAAGCTTCGCAAGCACGAGATCAAGCCTTCACAGATTCCTGAGGAGGATCGTGACTACTATCTCGAGCGCCGTTATCCTGCGTTCGGTAACCTCGTTCCTCGTGACGTGGCTTCCCGCGCCGCCAAGGAGAGATGCGACGCCGGATTCGGTGTGAACGAGACAGGTCTCGCCGTGTTCCTTGACTTCTCCGACGCCATCAAGCGTCTCGGTCACCAGAGGGTTCAGGAGCGCTACGGCAACCTCTTCGATATGTATTTCAAGATCAACAACGTAAGCCCTTGGGAGGAGCCTATGATGATCTACCCTGCCATCCACTACACTATGGGTGGTATCTGGGTTGACTACGATCTTCAGACAACCATCCCTGGACTCTACGCCATCGGTGAGGCCAACTTCTCAGATCACGGTGGAAACCGTCTTGGTGCATCCGCCCTTATGCAGGGGCTGGCCGACGGTTACTTCGTGCTGCCTATCACCATCGCCGACTATCTTTCACACAAATTCGCCGAGCCTAAGACAGACATCAACGATCCTGCCTTCGACAAGGCCGAGAAGGATGTCCAGGCAAGAATCGACAAGCTCTTCTCCATCAAGGGTAAGCAGACCGTCGATTCTATCCACAAGAAACTCGGTAACATTATGTGGGAGTACGTTGGTATGGCCCGCAGCGAGGAGGGTCTGAAGAAGGCCATCAAGGAGATCAACGACCTCAAGGCCGTGTTCTACAAGGATGTCTGCGTTCCTGGAGAGCAGTACCAGTTCAACCAGGAGCTTGAGAAGGCTCTGAGGCTTGAGGACTTCTTCGAGATCGGTGAGCTTATGGCTCGTGACGCCCTTAACAGGAACGAGTCCTGCGGCGGTCACTTCCGTGTGGAGAGCCAGACCGAGGAAGGCGAGGCCAAGAGAGACGACGCCAACTATATGTACGTCGCCGCTTGGGAGTACAAGGGAGAGGGCAATGAGCCTGAGCTTCACAAGGAGCCTCTCAAGTACGAGTTCATTGAAGTTAAAACAAGAAATTATAAAGACTAAAATCGGCTATGGATTTCAATCTTAAGATATGGCGTCAGAAGAACGCCAAGGAACAAGGTCATTTTGAGACATATCATATTTCAGGAATCGAGGAGGACGCCTCATTCCTCGAAATGCTTGACATCCTTAATGAGCAGCTGATCCGCGAGGGTAATGATCCCGTAGCCGTTGACAGAGGCTGCCAGAGCAGCGGTCCTGTGTCTTTCGACCACGACTGCCGCGAGGGTATCTGCGGTGCGTGCTCGCTGTTCATTGACGGCCGCGCCCACGGTCCGGACGACCACGTGACGACCTGCCAGTTGTTTATGCGTCATTTCGAGGATGGCGCCACCATCACTGTTGAGCCTTTCAGAAGCGCCGCTTTCCCGATCATCAAGGACTTGGTGGTTGACCGCAGTGCGTTCGACAAGATTCTTCAGGCTGGTGGATTCATCTCTGTCAGAACCGGTTCCGCCCAGGATGCCAACAACATCCTCATCTCTCACGAGAACGCTGAGAAGAGTATGGACTCTGCCGCCTGTGTTGGTTGCGGCGCTTGCGTTGCGACCTGCAAGAACGGCTCTGCGATGCTGTTCGTGGCCGCAAGGGTAAGCTCCCTCGCTCTGCTTCCTCAGGGTCGTCCTGAGGCCGCCAGAAGGGCAAGGAATATGGTCGCCAAGATGGAAGAACTCGGTTTCGGTGGCTGCACCAACACCCGCGCCTGCGAGATGGAATGCCCTAAGGGAATCTCCATCGACCACATCGCACGTCTCAACCGCGAGTTCCTCAAGGCCAAGTTCTCTGAGTAGTTTTCCTGTCGCTGGGGTCACTTCGGTCGCTGCGGTCGCTGAGCTTGTCGAAGCGCCGAAGCGACAGTTTAAATAAGACATAACTGACGAATAGTCAGCCCAATATAATATGCCGGATTTTGCACGTTACCAAAATCCAGCATATTATATTGGCGCTGACTTTGTTTTGTTTATTCAATATACTTGTCTAAATAGTCTAATACTTATATGGCCAAGCAAAAATTAATATCCTGAATTTTGCACGTTACCAAAATTCAGGATATTAATTTTTGTTGGCTTTATCTCTATTCTACCACAGGAAGTTGTTGAACGGGTAACGGCCGGCGTGGATCTCGGCGACCATCTTGTAGATGTCGCTGCGGAGTTTGTTGATGTTGGTCTTGTTGATGGCTGACATAAAGATGCACGGAGTCTTCTCCTGGGCGATCCAGCTGTTCTTCAGCTCGTCCAGCGAGCGGTTCTCCTTGCCCTTGGGTGTCAGTGAGAATTCATCGTACTCTTCGTAGGTGTAAGCGTCTATCTTGTTGAAAATCACATAGACAGGCTTGTTGCTCGCACCGATTTCCTGTAAGGTTCTCTCCACGACCTCCATCTGCTCCTCGAAGCCAGGGTGTGAGATGTCAACCACGTGCAGCAGGATGTCAGCCTCCCTTACCTCATCAAGAGTGCTTTTGAAGGCCTCCACGAGCTGTGTAGGAAGTTTTCTGATGAATCCTACCGTGTCGCTCAGCAGGAACGGGACGTTCTCGATCACGACCTTTCTGACCGTGGTGTCAAGAGTTGCGAAAAGCTTGTTCTCCGCAAAAACGTCAGATTTGGCCAGCAGGTTCATTATTGTGCTTTTACCTACATTGGTGTAGCCAACGAGGGAAAGTCTCACCATAGAGCCTCTATTGCCCCTTTGCGTGGCCATTTGCCGGTCAACTTTCTTCAGTTGCTCCTTAAGCCTTGCTATTCTCTCCTTGACGATACGACGGTCAATCTCAATCTGGGTCTCACCCATACCGCCTCTCGTACCCATACCTCCTCTCTGTCTCTCAAGGTGGGTCCACATTCCGGCCAACCTTGGAAGCATATAGTTGTAACGTGCGAGCTCAACCTGCATCTTGGCGTAGGATGTCTTTGCTCTCTGCGCAAAGATCTCAAGAATCAGGCTTGTTCTGTCAATAACTGAACTGCAATTGATTACCTTCTCGATGTTTCTTTGCTGCATTCCGGTCAGCTCATCGTCGAAAATTACGTACTTTATCTCGTTTTCCTCGCAGTACTCAGCAATCTCGTCGAGTTTTCCGCTTCGTATGTAGGTGGCCTTCTCCGGCTTGTCGAGCCTTTGGATGAATTTCTTGTCGCCTTTAGCCCCGGCGGTCTCAGCCAGGAACTCAAGCTCGTCAAGATATTCCATTACCTTCCTTTCGTCATCGTTCTGTCTTATGATGCCGACAAAGACGGCTTTTTCTGTTAATTCTGTCATATTTCTTTCTTTTTTGGGTCACTTTGAGTGTTGGGTCAGTTCGTGTGTGGTGGTCACTTCGACAAGCTCAGTGACCGGTTGGTGAGCCTGTCGAACCACGGTTAGTGAGCCTGTCGAACCACGGTCGCTGAGTCCGTCGAAGCGCTTGTCATCGGTCGCTGAGCCTGTGGTTGCTGAGCCTGTCGAAGCACCAAAGTGACTTCTAAATTATTCAAAAAAAGGCCATCCGGTTGGGGACGGCCTTGATTTTCAATTGATTTTGTGTTATCGAAGCTGGAAGATAACAGGGAAGGTGTAGGTTACCTTCACAGCGCGGTCACGCTGCTTTCCCGGCTTCCACTTCGGTGACATAGAGACAACTCTGACGGCCTCTTTGTCAAGAGATGAGTCAACTCCGCGGAGAACCTTCACGTTGCTGACGGAACCATCAGGATTAACGGTGAACTGAAGGGTAACACGACCTTGTACTCCGTTCTCCTTGGCGATCTCCGGATACTGAAGCTTTGAGTTCACCCACTTTGAGAACTCGTTGGCGTCTCCGCCGTTGAATGAAGGTTTCTCCTCTACGAGCTGGAAAGGAATAGCCTCTTCCTCAACGACTTCCTCTTTTACTTCCTCGACGTAGTCCATAATCTCGACTCCGAGATTGGCGTCATCCTCAAGGCTCATAAAGTTGTCGTCAACCTTGATGTCATCCTCTACGATGTCGATCTGGTCGGAAAGTACAGGGATCTTCGGCGCTTCTGGAGGTGGTGGAGGGGTCTCCTGTGTGATAGGAACCATATCCTCGACTTCAACTACCTGAGTGTCTTCGCCCAGGCTTGCCACAGCCTTCTCCTTAGTGCTGTAGGAAAAAGCTACCCACACTGCGAGAAGAGCTGCCACGAGTCCGATCTCAGTGAAGAGAGTCCTTCTGTTCTCAAGATCGGCTTTTGGTGTTTTCTTGATCTCCATATTCAGTAATTAATTTTAACAATCATTTCTTTTTGCCTTATGCAAAACCTTCCAATAGGCTCTCAAAGATAGAAATAATAATTGTCATTTCAAATTTTTTGAATTATTAGTTGTAGATTTGCGTAAAATTATGGTCTATGGTAAGGTATTATTGCGAGGACATAAAGTTCCTTTTCAAGAACAAATTAGCTAACAACAGGTGGCTTAAGATGGTCGCTGGAAGTGAGATCAAGACCCTTGGAGACATCTCAATCATCTTTTGTTCCGACAATTACATTCTTGATGTCAACATCCGCTACCTTCATCACGACTATTTCACCGATGTAATCACCTTTGATTATTGCGAGGGGGACAAGCTCTCGGGTGATCTTTTCATCAGTATCGACAGTGTTCGAGAGAACTCGATCGAATTCGGGACTGATTTCGATGAGGAGCTTCACCGTGTGATTGTCCACGGACTTCTTCATCTTATAGGTTACGATGACCACACTCCGGAAGACCAGAAGGTGATGCGAGCAAAGGAGGACTATTACCTTAGCTTGAGGGGCAACGCTTAGTTTCCTTCGGCAGGGGAGTGAGGCGAGATATTCATTGGCGGGCAGCAGTCGCTCCGCTGGAATTTGATTTTTTTTGAATATGACATATTCTTATGATGTGATTGTTGTCGGTGGGGGGCACGCCGGTTGTGAGGCTGCCGCTGCCGCAGCGACTCTTGGTTCTTCCGTTCTTTTGATCAATTCTGATCTTTTCAGTTTCGCTCGGATGTCCTGCAACCCCGCTGTCGGTGGAATCGCCAAGGGACAGATTGTCCGTGAGATTGACGCACTCGGTGGAATGATGGGGCTTGTCACTGACGCTTCCACTCTCCAGTTCAGGATGCTCAACCGCTCCAAAGGGCCTGCGATGTGGAGTCCTCGCGCTCAGTGCGACAAACACCTCTTTTCGCAGTACTGGAGGAATATTCTCGAAAGTAATTGTCACTTAGATATTTATGCGGATTTTATCACTTCTTTCCTCTTTGAGAATTCAAAAATCTGCGGAGTCAAGACAAATACCGGGGCAATTTTCAAATCTCAGGCGGTTGTTCTGGCCACTGGAACATTCCTGAACGGTCGGATGTTCATTGGTCGTACTTCTTTTGAAGGAGGTAGGATAGGGGAGTTGTCCTCTCACGGTCTGACTGAACAACTCGTCGGTCTCGGTCTTCGGACTGGGAGGATGAAGACGGGTACTCCTCCGAGAATTGACATCTCTTCCGTTGACACATCGAGGTTGGTGAGGCAGCTTGGCGACGAGAGTCCGGAGAGGTTTTCTTTTTTGGACACATTGTCGGCCGTGCAAGGGGAGTCTGATCAGATGCCTTGTTTTATCCTTCACACCAACGAGAAGGTTCACGAGATTCTGAGGTCCGGATTCAAGGACTCGCCGATGTTCACTGGATTGATCACAGGTCGCGGGCCGAGGTACTGTCCGAGCATCGAGGATAAGTTGAGAGTTTTTCCTGACAAGAACTCTCATCAACTTTTTCTTGAGCCGGAGGGAAGGAGTACTAATGAATATTATCTCCAGGGTTTTTCCTCATCCCTGCCGCTTGATGTACAATTGGACGCGCTTCATTCAATCGAAGGTTTGGAGGATGCCAAGATCTTCAAACCTGCCTACGCTGTCGAATATGACTACTTCGACCCGACGCAACTTAATCAGTCTCTTGAAGTTAGGAATATAGACGGTCTGTTTTTCGCTGGTCAGATCAATGGCACTACGGGTTACGAAGAGGCTGGTGCTCAAGGTATTATAGCCGGAATCAACGCTCATTTGAAGGTTCATCAGCTTGATCCGTTTGTTCTTCGCCGTGATGAGGCTTACATTGGTGTCCTGATTGATGACTTGATCACTAAAGGGGTTGATGAGCCTTACAGGATGTTTACTTCCCGGGCGGAGTACAGAATTCTTCTTCGTCAGGACAACGCTGACTTGCGTCTTACGGAAAGGTCTTATAAGATTGGCCTTGCCTCTGAGGAGAGGTATCGTCTTATGCAGGAGAAGTATGAGACTATCTCTTCTCTTTCTGCTATGTGTGATGCTGTGAATCTTCGGGCTGATTCGGTCAATGATTATCTTTCCGCTTGCGGTTCGGCTGTTCTTACCGAGTCGAAACGTGTTTCTGACTTGGCTTCTCGTCCAGAGATTTCGCTGGCTGGCCTACTTGATTTTGTTCCACGTGGAACATTTGATAAGTTTTCGGTTCGGTTGCCGGAGTCGGATGATCCGAACTCGGCTCTTCGTAGAAAAGAAATAGTGGATTCTGTCGAGATTGAAAT
>CAYZKZ010000046.1:0-21026 GCA_964479325.1 uncultured Muribaculaceae bacterium | reverse complement strand
AAAGTACTGTGCCACCCTCTTGTGCAGATCCTTGGCCTTACCCACATAAATCACCTTCCCCGAGGCATCGTAGTAACGATAGACCCCCGGGGAATGTGGAAACAGGGCGATTTTCTCCCTGACTGAAAGACTTTTCTCGCTCAAAGTGAATTACTTCTTGGCGGCCACGTGCTTGGCGACCTCTTCCTCGATGCCCTCGCCGCGGAGACCTCTCTTCACGATGGTTCCGTCAGGACCGAAGAGGATGATGTGAGGAATGCCCTGGATGCCGTACTTGTCAGTAGGAATCCTCTGCGCGTCGATGATCTCGTTCCAGTTCACTCCGTAGGTCTTGGCCGTGTCGATGGACTTCTGAGGCTCGTCCCAGACAGCCACGCTGAGGACATCGAAATCCTCTCCGGCGTACTTGTCATAGACCTTCTTGATGTTAGGAATCTCTCTCTTGCAAGGCCCGCACCAGGAAGCCCAGAAGTCAACGAGGACGTACTTGCCCTTGCCGACATAGTCGGAAAGCTTCACACCGTTGATGTCGAAGTCAGTGAACATCTTGCCTTCGGCGGTAGCGATCTTGGCGTCATTCGCATCCTTGATCTTTGCGACAGCCGGAGTCTCGGAAAGAGACGGATCAAGAAGGGCAAGCATAGAATCAACCTGCGCCGGCGTGAGGTCGTACTGAAGAGAGCTAAGCAGGAAAGCACCGATCACATTGTCCTTGTTCTCCTCGAACGTCTTTTTGTCGCACTCGCTCACAGCCGCGTCGTAGGCATCGACAATCGCGACCTTTGCGGAATCGTCATCCGAGTCTGCGAGAGCCTCCAGCTGGGCTCTGGCGTCCTTCTCCAGATTGGCCATAGCGTCGGCATAAGCCTTGAACCTCTCCTGTACAGAGACGGACGGAGTCTTGGACACAACCTCGGCCCTACCGTCTTCATTGATCGAGAATGTCAGCGGAGTTCCGTCAGGAACAAATCTCTCGCGGACACCGTCAGCCGTCAGATTCGCGAAGGTTGTCTTGCAGGCAGGAAGATCCACAGAGAATTTGCCATCGGTGACAACGACAGTGGTGTCGATGTCCAAGTCCTGGATTGTGATTGTCACAGACTCAGGAGCGTCTGCCCCGAACGAGCCTTCAAGAGTTGTCTTGTCAGAGACCTTCGGTCCGCACGCAACAGCGGCGAGAGCGGCCAAAGCCGCGGGAACAAATGAAATATGCTTCATATTCTTGAATATTTGAATATTATTAATCTTACCTTTTTGCCAGAGGCGACCGCCACACCAAGCAAGCCGCGCCTTCGCAATGCGTGTAAAGTTATGAATATTTTCGAGAATAAGAGAATATATTAACTAATTTTAGGCAGATTCTGAGTACCTTTGCTAAAATAATCGGATAATCATTATATGACTTTCAGAGCCTGCGTAAAATCCCTTAGGCTAAGGACGTTGCCCTTGTCGTTGTCAGGAGTGACGCTCGGAGTGATGCTTGCGGCTGACAGAACCGAGGTCAGCCCGTGGGCGGCCGTCCTGATCTTTCTCACGACCGTCTGCCTACAGATTGTCTCCAACCTCTCCAACGAGCTTGGCGACACATTGAACGGAACTGACACGGAGGAGCGTCAGGGGCCGCGGTACGCCATCGGAAGCGGAGAGTTGACCGTTGCGGAAATCAAGAGACTGATCGCCGTGTTCATCGTCCTCTGCATAGCCTTCGGGCTTGGGATGATATATGCCTCCTTCGGAAGCATATTCAAAGTCGAGTCAATCTGCCTTGAGGCCTTAGGGGCCGCCGCCATCGCCGGAGCGATGAAATACACGCTCGGAAAGAACCCTTACGGGTACAGGGGACTGGGCGATTTGTTCGTGTTCATATTCTTTGGCCTTGTGTCCGTGCTTGGCGGGTACTATGTCGCCGCGAGGGAGATTCCGCCTTTAGTGATGCTTCTGCCTGCCGCCGCCATCGGTTTTTTCAGCGTCGGAGTGCTGAATGTCAACAACATAAGGGATATGAAGACGGATGCGGTGAACCGTGTGACGGTGGCGATAAGGCTTGGACTGAAAGGCGCGCGGATCTACCACACGGCGCTCATCGCGGCTGGATGGCTGCTGATGGCCGCTTTCTGCCTTGCCTACGAACCAGCTCCGGGACATTTCCTCTTCCTACTCGTCCTGCCGCTGTACATCAAGCACTTGCAAGGAGTATGGACTCGCGCGGAAAGGGCTCTCGACCCGATGCTGCCGATGCTTGTGATTTCAACTTTCATCCTCGCTATCCTGACCGGAGCGGGATTTATGATTTTTTAGGAATATGCCGACAAAGACCAAAGTAAAGGGAATGTTCAACAGCATAGCTGGTGACTACGACTCTCTGAATCACATACTTTCACTGGACATTGACAAGATCTGGAGAAAGAAGGCCCTTAAAGTGATCGCCGACGCTCCCGCGCCTGTCCAGGTTCTGGATCTGGCCTGCGGAACGGGGGATTTCTCCATCGCGATCGCCAAGGCCTTGAGGAAACGGCACCTCGACAGGCTCTGTGACCGACGTGATCCGGTCGCCTCTCCGGTCGCTGAGCCTGTCGAAGCGACCGGCTCTGTGTCCGGCCACGTCACCGGCGTTGATCTTTCGGAAGGGATGCTGGCCGTGATGCGGGAGAAGGTCGCGAAGACCGGTCTGAACGAGATGATCTCGATCGAGGAAGGCGACGGAGAGAACCTACGTTTCCCCGACAACACCTTCGACAGAGTCACGATAGCGTTTGGAATCAGGAACTTCGAGGACAGGCAGAAAGGTCTGCGGGAGATGCTGAGAGTCCTGAAACCTGGCGGCCGACTCGTGATCCTTGAGCTGTCCCGTCCGGAGAACAAAGTCATCAGATGGTTCTACGACCTCTATTTCCTCCACATCCTCCCGAAAATCGGCGGCAAGGTCTCCGGCGACAAGGCCGCCTACGCCTACCTCCCCGCCTCAGTGGCCGCCTTCCCCGGCAAAAAAGAGTTCACCGCCACGATGCTCTCCGCCGGTTTCCGCTCCGTAACCCACAAAGCCTTCACCCTCGGCATCTGCCGGATGTACACGGGCGAGAAGTAGATATTTACACTATCATAATGTCTATTTGAGAATTAAAAGCAAACACTTATCTTTGTAAAACTCAAGTGCAAGCCACTTCTTAATGACATTATAAACTATGGTTAACTTTTATGACATATCTGAATGGGAAGAGCATCAGTACTACGGGACTGGTGGTACCCGAGACAAGGTGGTGGTAGAAAATCCCAGAGACGGAGTTCTCTACTATTTCAAGACCTCGCTCAAGAGAACTGCTATTGACTACAAATACGAATTCTGGTCAGAAATCATAGCTTCTGAAATCGGATCTGCGCTAGACTTAAACATATTGCACTATGATGTCGCTTGGAAAGACGACCGACTTGGATGCCTTTCCAGATCAATGATTGATTCACAGTCTGAAGAACTTCAGGAAGGATATAAATGGCTTACAGGCTATTACGCAGATTACGATGTCACTGATGAGGGTGCTTATACATTTCAAGCTATCGAAGATCTTTTTCGGAATCGTTTCAAAAACAATAATTTCATAAGAGACATTATCACTATTATTATATTTGATAGTATAATCGGTAATGGAGACAGGCATCAGGAAAATTGGAGTATTATTGTAACCAACAAGTTGGTTGGCAAAAGTCCATTGTTCGGGCGTAAGAAAATTGTCCCTGAGACATTATATTCATTTGCTCCGATCTATGATAGCGGCAGCAGTCTGGGACGAGAACTGACAGACACGAAAGTCGCTCAAATGCTGAAAGATTCTGTCCAAATGGAAGCATACATCAACAGAGGACAGTCTGAAATTCACTGGCACGGAGAAAAAGGCAAGCAAAAACATTTTGACTTGATCACAAAAATTAGCGATAACGGCCACAAGGACACTGTTATTGACATCATCAACTCAATCAAAAGCCTCTATGACGAAAGCGAGACAATTGACATTATCAACAACATTGACAATTGTTTGCCGAACGGACATACTTCGCTAAAAATACCAAGGGTTCGCAAAGATTTCATAATAAAACTTGTAACTTTGCGCTTCCAAAAACTCTTTGAACTACAATTATGAAAGAAGGAATCGGACATATCTTCCTCGCGTGGCGCAAGGGACCCGGGTGTCCCCGCATCATCATTGGTGTCATAAAGAGGAACTCTACGGATGGTATCACTTTCCAGTATATAAAAAAAGGCCTTGACGAGGCTAAGAAAGAAGGATTTGTCATTTATCCTGACTTTCCGGATGAGAATAGGATCTATTCTGATCACGTACTTGGCATCTTTGGCCAAAGGCTGAACAAATCAGAGCGTGAGGACATCTACAAATACTATTCGTACTGGGAAATTGACCCCACAAGGAAAGAGGATAAGTATTATCTTCTCGCCCACACTCAGGGAATGCTTCCCACCGACAATTTCGAATTGCTTGCGGATTACAACCCGATAAAAGGATTGTCATTCACAAGCGAATTATGCGGGCTGACACACCTCCTACTGCCAAGCGGCACCCTGACAGAGGGAGATGTCCTTACTTGGGAATATGACCGTTTCAACAAGTACGACAAACACGCCGTCAAAGTTTACAAAGGGGGCACCTTTGTCGGACGCGTGAAGAGGATTCACTCAAATGTCTTCTATAAGAACGGAGGAAACAAGCTCAGAATCTCGGTCAAAAGTATCAACAAGAACGGCCACATCAACAGGGCGTTCATAAAGATCTCAATATAATCACAATGCATCGGAATTAATTATCAATGAATATGAAAAAGTACCTTTTTATCGCGGTTTTGGCGCTGCTGCCGTTTTTGGCGGGGGCGCAGAAGGGTCCTGCAAGGGCGAACATCGTCTGCGGTCCTTATCTTCAGAATGTCACCACTGACAGTTTCACGGTGATGTGGATCACGGATGTGGACGCGGTGGCGTGGGTGGAGATCGCCCCGGACAACGAAGAGAACTTCTACTACAACGACAGGCCGAAGTACTACGATATGAGGGGACACGGGCTGAAGCCTATCGGCAAGATCCACAAGGTGAAGATCGACGGGCTGAAGCCAGGGACAAGCTACCGCTACAGAGTGATGATGACAGCGGTGCAGGACTACTACAATAATATGTCCCCGGTCTATGGTAGAGGCTCCGGAGCGCCAGCCTACAAGGTTGACCTTCCTAAGGCGAAAACATTGTCAGAGGACTACGACGAGGTCAAATTCGCGGTGGTCAACGACGTTCACGCCCAGGACTCCCTTCTCCGCAGACTCTTCGCCGACAAGGAGAGAAACAAGACTTTCGACTTCGTTATGTTCAACGGGGATATGACCTCAGACATCGCCTACAGCGACAAGATTGTCAAGCACTACCTCAAACCGGCGGGCGAGTTGTTCGCGGGCGAGACACCTCTCTATATGGCCAGAGGAAACCACGAGTACAGAGGCAAGGATGCCCTGAAGCTGACTGACTATCTTGACTTCCCTGAGCACGGCCCTTACTACACCTTCAAGTACGGCAAATTTATGTTCTTGGTGCTGGACGGCGGCGAGGACAAGGTGGACAACGACATCGAGAACCAGGGCAGGCTCTGCTCAGAACCCTACCTGAACCAGGAGGCCGAGTGGTTGAAAGGCGTGGTGGAGAGCGAGGACTGGAAAAACGCCGAAAGAAGGATCGTCTTCAACCATATTCCTCCGCAGATCCAGGATGCCTGGCACGGCAATCTGAACCTCTCGACAAAGTTCCTGCCTATTCTGAACAACGCCGGAGTCGATCTGATGCTCAGCGGACACGTCCATAAATATTCATTCAGAGAGGTCGGTTCGACGGACGCCAAGTTCCCTGTCATCACCAACGGCCAGTGGCAGAGGATGGAAATCACCGTGAACGCAGACAAGATCACCGTGAGAATCTACGACACCGACGGCAAGCTCACGCATTCCGTTGACATCAAGTAAATAAGGCGAAAAGGAAAAGGGTGGCCGGAAGAGCCGCGCGGAGTTCCTTCAAGGCGAGGTTCAGGTGGTTCTCCACGGTTTTCTTCTTGATGTGGAGGAGGGTGGCGATCTCGTCGTTGGTGCGATGCTCAATGCGGCTCATTATGAATATCCTGCGGCGCTGCTCGGGCATACGTCCGACAATGGCGGCGATGAACGCCTCCTTGTCCTTCATATCGATGGCGTCCTCGACCATCTGGTCGTAAGGGATGTCGTCGGCCAAAGAGCCATACAGCACCTTTTTCCTCTTGATGAAGTTAATGGTCTGGTTCAGACTCATCCTGTACAGGTAGAAACGGAGGGAGGATATGTCCGGAAGAGCCGAGCGCATAACCCAAAGTTTGATGAAGACTTCCTGAGCCACATCTGAGGCGTCGTCACTTACTTGAAGAATACTCTTCATAAAACCGAAAACGACAGGGTAGTAGTTGTCAAAAAGCTGCCTGAACGCACTTCTGTCGCCTGCGGCGGTGCGTTCCATCAAGAGTCGTTCTTGGCTTTCTGTCAACATACTCTACAAATAAGGTCGGTGTCCGGACAACAATCTGGTCACTGAGCTTGTCGAAGTGATCATAACAAAATGATTTCCAACGGTTCGGTCACTTCGACAGGCTCAGTGACCGCAAAAGTTCAATGACCAGTGACAAAGTTATAAAAAAATCGGATTTCCATTGGGTGTATAATCCGTTTTTGGTGTCTTATGTTCGTTACACCCATAATTATGACAGACAAAGACATCCGGAACGAGTGGAAAAAGCACTATGATGACACGCTTTCCAAAGAGGAACTTGACTCAGCCTTCGCGAAAGTGATGAGCGCGGCTGACAAGCAGGAGAAAGCGCAGACAAAGATAATAAGGGAAAATTCAAGACACCGATTCCTAAGGATCGCCGCCGGTTGCGCCGCCGCGGCGGCCGTTCTGATTTTCGTGCCTTTGGCCACGCTACGGATAAACGAGAGGCTGAACGGCGGTACGGAAACAGTGTCTATGGCAGAATCGCCTCGGCTTTGCGAGATTTCCACCCGCAACGGAGAGATGCGCGAGATCACATTGCCGGATGACTCAAAGGTCACGCTTAACGCCGGTTCCGTGATAATATTCCCGGAAAAATTCTCCGAGGCGGAGCGTTCCGTGTACCTTTCCGGGGAAGCCATTTTTGAAGTAACCCACAATCAGGATGTTCCATTCACCGTGAGCACTTCCGACCTTGCCATTCTCGTACACGGAACCACCTTCAACATAAATTCTTACCCGGAGTCAGGAAGCACTGCGGCGACCCTGTGTGAAGGAAGTGTCTCCGCGACCCTGAAAAGCAACGGGGAGAGCGTTCTGATGGTTCCTGACGAAAGGCTCAGCTACGACAGGCGGACGGGAGAAGTCACTGTCACGCGCGTGAATCCGGCGGAGGACACGGCCTGGAAACGGGGCGACCTGTGTTTCCGGTCTGAAAGCATCCACGGAATAGCCAGGGCGATCGAAAGGAAGTACGGAATCAACACCTACATCACATCCGGCAAGTATGACGAGATGATACTTACCGCCAAGTTCGTCCACGGAGAGACGCTCGACCAGATGCTCGGGGCCATCTGCAAGCTAGTCCCTGGAATGAAGTACCGCATCGAGAACAACTGCGTCTATATAAGATAGGCGCGCGCCTGACACAAAAGCCTAAGCACCTTCCACATAAATGAATATTACAGTATCAACAACAATAACCAAAACCAACAAATCAGTCTATGAAGCAGATTAAACATTATCTGATCGCGCTTCTGCTGGTCATCATTCCGGCAACCGGAATCCACGCCCAGAACCAGGTCGTGAACTTCCGTTCCGGAACTATGACCGTCAGACAAGCGTTCGAGGCCATCGAGCATCAGTTAGGGATGACAGTGGCCTACAATGAGAGTCTTCTCGACGTGAACAGGCAGGTCACTCCTCCGTCAGGCAAAAGCGTGATGGAAGCGATGACCGCCATTCTGGAAGGAACCGGTATGCAGGCCAGCCTGGACGGAAAGATGATTCTCGTGGTCAAAAGCGGACAGCAGACGAACCAGCAGCAGGAATATTCCGGAAAGGTCTTCGATGCGTCCGGTCCGGTTCCGGGAGCGATGATTTTGCTCGACGGACGGAAAGACAACGTCACTATGACCGATCTGGACGGAAACTTCTCCATCAAGAGCGCTCCGGGTCACTCGTTCACCGTGACGATGATGGGCTACAAGGACTACACCGGAACTTTCGGAAACCAGACGGCCGGGATCTCGGTTACTCTTGAGGAGGACATCGACCTTCTTGAAGAGTCCGTCGTGGTTGGTTACGGAGTGCAGAAAAAGGTGAACCTGACCGGAGCCGTCGGAGTCATCAATGGCAAAGACCTGAACAACAGACCTGTAACAAACACCGCACAGGCCCTCCAAGGCGCAGACCCGTCCCTTATGATGAGTATGAGCAACGGATCCATCGAGGGAAAGGAGTACAGCGTGAAGATCCGCGGACAGGTTTCCCTGAACTCAGGAAGCCCGCTTATCCTTGTGGATGGAATCGAATCATCACTGTCTCAGGTCAACCCTAACGACATCGAGTCTGTCTCCGTCCTGAAAGACGCGTCAGCCTGCTCCATCTACGGTGCGACAGCGTCTGCCGGAGTGGTGCTGATCACGACCAAAAGCGGAAAGTCGGGAGACCTTAAAGTCACCTACAACGGCCGCGGTGGCGTGGCGTTCAACACCACAAGAACAGACTTCCTGACCACAGGCTACGACTATGTCAACCTCTCCAACGAGTTCACCCTCCATTCCGGCAAAGGCTACAACGCCTGGAACTACACGGACGAGGAGATGCAGATGCTCTACGACCGAAGGAATGACAAGACCGAGAATCCGGACAGGCCTTGGGTCTATACCAACGACAAAGGAAAATACCGCTATCTTGGAAACTTCGACTGGTACGGGTACATATTCAAAAGAACACGTCCCGAAACGGAACACAATGTGACCATCAATGGAGGAAACGACAAGATAAACTACTATGTGAGCGGTCGTTACCTCTATCGTGAAGGTGTCTTCAACAATGCCAGCGAGGACATTATGAACGGCTATTCGTTCAGAGCCAAGGTCAACGCCAAGGTGAAGCCGTGGCTGCGCTACACCGGCAACCTCAGCTACGAAGGTTCGGCCTACAATTACGGAGGCTTCTGGGAGCAGGACGGTTCGGAGGATCTCACGTCTTCGGGTATTCTCTGGAATGTCACCCAGAACATCAGCCCGACCATCGTGCCGGTCAACCCTGACGGAACCACGACGATGTACACCAACGGCATCCAGTTCGCCGACTCACCTATCGCTTCAGGACGAGGCGGAGTGTTCACCGACGGAAGGAACAAGAACTCCAGAAAAGTAAACTACTGGGTGATCACCAACAGGCTTGTGTTCGACATCACCAAGTGGCTGAACATCACGGCTGACTACACCTACAGGCGCAGGGACAACCTGAACAGCTACCGTTCGTACCCTACCGCCAACACCTGGGACAAGAATATGAAGAACATCGTGGAGGCGACCAACGGGTCGGTCTATGACTTCTACCACGAGGCGCGCACCTACCTCAATGGCCACGTCGCCAACGCCTACCTCAACATCAACAAATCCTGGGGCAAGCACAACCTCACGGCGGTGGCCGGCTCGCAGTTTCAGGACTACAGGTCATCCACGTCAACCATACGTCAGAAAGGGTCCATCTCGGACAAGCTGTCCTTCATCAATATGGCGCAGGGGACAATCGAAAGGGCGGACGAGAGCAACACTGCCTACAGGACTCTCGGCTTCTTTGCCCGCGTGAACTACGACTACGCCGGCAAGTACCTGTTCGAGATCTCAGGACGGCAGGACGGCTCCTCACGCTTCGCGAGAGGCAACAGATGGGCGTTCTACCCTTCGGCGTCGGCCGGATGGAGAATCTCGGAGGAGAAGTTCTGGGGAAGCCTGAAAAACTGGTGGGACCTCGCCAAGGTGCGCGCCTCATACGGCTCGCTCGGAAACCAGCAGGTCGGCAACTATTCCTACATCAGCACACTTTCCACCTCGATGATGAACTACACGTTCGACAGCACGAACAAGGCTGGAAAGGTCAGCACACCTGGAGCGATCACAAACGGACTCACCTGGGAGACCGTCATAACCTACAACCTCGGATTCGACCTCGGATTCCTCAACAACAGGCTCAGCGCCAGCGCGGACTTCTACATCAGGGACACGAAGGATATGCTCACCTCCTCACAGGAACTTCCGGCGGTGTTCGGAACAAGTTCGCCTAAGATCAACGGCGCGGACCTGCGGACCAAAGGCTACGAGATCACCCTCACCTGGAAGGATCAGGTGACAGCGGCGGGCAAACCTCTCTACTACTCGATCGGGGGTTCCCTCGGAGACTATGTTACCACCATCACGAAATTCGACAACCCAAGCAAGTCCCTCAGCCAGCACTATGTCGGCCAGAGACTTGGAGACATCTGGGGCTACGAGGTGGCGGGACTGTTCAAGACCGATGAGGAAGCCGCCGAGTATCAGGCAAAAATCAATGACACAGCCGTGAACAAGGTGGTCTATGAGTGCGGAGTCGCCTCTATGGCGAAGCTGATGGCCGGAGATGTGAAATTCGTGGACAGGAACGGGGACGGAGTCATCAACACAGGAGACAACACCCTTGATAAGCCAGGCGACCGCTACATCATCGGAAACAACAGACCAAGGTACATATATTCATTGAAAGGCGACATCGACTGGTACGGATTCAACCTCTCCGTGTTCTTCCAGGGAGTCGGCCACTGCGACTGGATGCCTCCTAAGACCTGCTCCTACTTCTGGAGTCTCTACGGATTCCCGGCGTCATCGTTCGTGCCTTCCGACTTCGAGTCCAAGACCTGGACGGAGGACAACAGAAACTCCTACTTCCCGAGGAGAAGAGGCTATGAGACCTACGCCAACTGCGCGCTCGGCGTCAACACGGACCGCTACCTCCAGAATGCGGCCTACCTCAGACTCAAGAACATCACTCTCGGCTACACCCTGCCTCTGAAAAAGAACAAGGCCGTCGAGAAAGTGAGACTCTACCTCACAGGAGAGAACCTCTGGTACTGGTCTCCGATGAAAAAGAACTCGAAATATGTCGATCCTGAAGTGGCGACCGCATCTTCCAAGCAGGATGACGACTGCATCTACCCATTCTCAAGGACAGTGTCATTCGGCATTGACATAACATTCTAAATGAATATGATTATGAAGACAACATACAACATTCTTGTCGCGGGGCTGCTGTCGGCGACCGCCCTCACCTCCTGCGGCGGATTTCTTGACAAATTCCCTGAGACCGCCCTTTCTCCTGAGACATTCTACACCAACGAGAAAGAGCTTACGCTTGCCACAAACGGCTTCTATGCGATGCTGCCGAAACCCGACGACTCCTTCGACGGAGCGCTTCAGGACAACGACCTTCAGTACCACGTGTCGTTGAGCGCCATCCAGAGAGGCTCGCGACAGGCCGAGTCGGAGACCTGGAGCGCAAGCACCTGGTCTGACCTCAGAGCGATAAACTACTACCTTGAGCATTCCGTCAACTGCACCAACGAAGAGATTCGCAATAAATACGACGGCATCGCCTATTTCTTCAGGGCCGTCTTCTACTATGAAAAGGTGCGCAAGTACGGGGATATTCCTTTCTACGACCACGTCATCTCCGATTCCGACAAGGAATCGCTCTACCGTCCGCGCGACAGCAGAGGTTTTGTGACCCAGAAGATGATGGAGGATCTTGACCGGGCGATAGAGGGGCTTCCGGCCACTTGGACCGAGGGGGTTTACAGAATCAACAAGTACGCCGCCTACGCCCTGAAATCCCGCATCGCTCTTTTCGAGGGAACCTGGAGAAAATACCACGACATTCCCGACGAAACCTACACGAAAGAGGACGGAACGACAATCACGCTTTCGTCATCCTACTTCCTCAATCTTGCGGCCGACGCCGCCAAGGCCGTGATGGAGAGCGGCAGGTACAAGATGTACAATGGCGGGACTCTCATCAAAGGACAGCCGTACCGCGACTATTTTGTCTTAGAGGACGCCGAAAGCGACGAGACCATCCTGTCCAGAAGATTTCTCTACACCGCCGAGATGAACATCCGCCACGGGGTGCAGTTCTCGTACAAGAATATGAGATATTCCCTCACAAGGGCGCTCGCCTACCACTATCTGATGGCTGACGGAACGCCTTTCCAGAATCAGGAGGGATGGCAGACTATGCAGTACAACCAGGAGTTCCTGAACCGCGACCCTCGTATGGCGCAGACCATAGCCGCCCCTGACTATGTGGCGCTCGGGACAGACGCCTCGACAAAGTACTACCCTACCTGCAAGGACTATGAGAGAAGCGGCTACCGCCCTATCAAGTATTTCTCGGACGACACGCACGACGGAGCCACAACCTCGACCACGGACTATTCAATCTTCAGGTACGGAGAGGTGCTTCTGAACTACGCCGAGGCAAAGGCTGAACTTGGACAGGCCGACCAAAGCGTCATCGACGAGACCATCAATGTCATCCGTTCGAGAGTCGGAATGCCGGGACTTGACATCGCCAAGGCAAACGCCTCGCCTGACGCTTTCCTGAGCTCATACTACACGGACAAGCATCTTGAACGCGCAGACAAAGGACTGATCCTTGAAATCAGAAGGGAAAGGACCGTCGAGCTTGTGAACGAGGGATTCCGCCTTTGGGATATGCTTCGCTGGCACGAGGGACAGCAGATCTGCCCTGGTTCCAACACCCTCGGCCCTGGATTCATAGGCTGCTGGTTCCCTGGCCTTGGAGAATATGATATGAACAACGACGGAAAACCCGACCTGTGCATCTACAGCGGGACCGCTCCGCAGACAGACTGCGACAACACTCTGAATGTGGCTCCAGGTAAGGAAAACACACTTTCGGAAGGCACAAGCGGCTACCTCGTCCAGTTCAAGGACCAGACCTACAAATGGGAGGAAAAGGACTACCTCTACCCAATTCCTAACAAACAGATGCAGATCTATCCTATCGACGAGAAAACCGGAGAGTGTGTCCTGACACAGAATCCAGGCTATTAACAGACTGTAAAATAAGAACAAGATGAAAAAACATAAGATATTTCTTCACGTTTTTGCAGCCGCTCTGCTGGCAGTCTCCTGCTCGGAGTACGATGATTCATCCCTGTGGAAGCAGGTGGACGAGGCTCAGAAACAGATCGCGGCGCTGACCGCGTCGTTGACACAACTTGAAGGACAGGTGGAACTCCTGTCGGCCGCCCGGAACGGCGGTGTGATCACCTCCATCACGGAGAACCCGGACGGAGGATTCACGATTGGATACACAACCGGCGACGGAAAAGACGCCACCGCCACCATAGCGGGCAAGGATGACATCAAGGACATCGATGTCATCGGAACCAAGGAAGAGAACGGGGGGCTCTACTGGACAATCACAGCCGGAGGCAAGACGACCGTTCTCACGGACAAGGACGGAACAAAGATTCCCGTGTCCGGACGCGCTCCTTCCTTCGGCACAGACAAGGATGGCTACTGGATGGTCAACGGCTCCTACATCCTTGACAGCAAAGGGGATAAGGTCAAGTCCTCCGGCCACAAGGCATCACTCATCGCCGGAGCGGCGAAGAACGAGGACGGAACAGTCACACTCACACTGGCGGACGGATCAAAAGTAACCATCGACACCGTCGAGAGTTTCTCTTTGAGAATATTCCTTGACGGGAAAGAGGTAAAGAGCGAGATAAAGGTCGAGGATGGAGTGACCGAGCTTGAGTTCACATATTCATTGACAGGAAAATCCGCCGAGGAGGCCTCAGTCAGTGTGACAAGGGTCGAGAATGTCGAGGCCACGGTTGACGCAGCCGGCGGCAAGGTCAAGGTGAGCGTTCCTGATCCGCTGAGGAAAGGGCAGTTCACGCTGATGGCGGCGGACGAAAGCGGTCATCTGGCCGTACGCACAGTCTATCTGCGGGGTACATTCTCCGTGGAGACCGAGAATGAGCTTTGGAAGACCGTCGAGGAGAAACTTCTCGCTCCGGGCTGCGAGTACTACAGTATGGAGTTCAAGAACGTCACCAGGAAGATGCACTTGCTGGAAATCGATCTGACAAATCCGGCCATCGAGGTGACGACATCTTTCGCCGATGACATCGTTCCGAACCCTAACGCCAACAACAACAAGAACAACGGCTTCAATCTCCGCGAGACACTCTCGCAGCTTTGCGCCAGAAAGACGGCGGGGGGCGAGGATGTCATCGCCGGTGTCAACACTGGTTACTTCGACTCCAACGACGGAATCGCCCGCGGGGCGCACATCGAGGAAGGCGAGCTTGTCTATATGAACAATCCTGCCGTCGTGGCGAGCCTCGGCAACCACGCCTGGGCGTTCACGATCTTCAAGGACAACACCGCTTCCTGCGGAAAGAAAGTCTTCACGGGAAAACTGGAAGTGGCCGGGAAGGAATATTCCTACTGCTCAGTGAACGACACCATCGTCCGCGGAAGGAACGCCTCAAGGATGTCGGCGTACCCGATCAATCTCTACACATCGAGATACGTCAAGTACCCTCATCCGGAGCGCAATGACATTGTCAACGCATTGAGCGAAAAGGCGTTGTACCTAACTGCTAAGTACTCGTCAGCGAATATGACAGTGAACGGCGGCTGGTTCACGGCTACCATTACTGCAATCAATGACGGCAGGGCCAAGGCTTTAGAGGAGGCTCCGTACCTCACCGACAGCAAGGAGGTCGGAATCCAGATAACTGGAAGCGCCGCGGACGAGATCCTCTCCGCCGTGAAAGTTGGCGACAGCGTCAGGCTGATGGCCCAAATGGATGTTGACGGTGTCGTGAAGCCTATCCTGACCCAGAACTCCACTATGTGGCATTACGTCACCGACGGAGAGAACACCCTCAACACCGTTCCAGCCAACCACGATTTCCGCACATTGATTGATCCGATGACTTTCGTCTGCGTGGACAAGAGCGGGTCAAGGATTATGATCGCAGAGATCGACGGCCGTCAGGTCGGATTCTCCATCGGAGTCAACGCCGAGGAGGTCACCGAAATCGCACTGAGGTTAGGGGCCTGGAACTCGACCCGTTTCGACGGCGGAGGCTCGTCAGCGATGTGGGCGAAGAAGGACGGCATCTCCGGACTTGTCAGCAAGCCAAGCGACGGGAAAGGGGAACGCAGTTGTATGAATTATATTTATGTACGTAAGAAATAGCATACTATGAGAAAGATACCTGCTATAATAACAATGTTCCTGACCGCGGCGGCGCTGTTCTCCTGCTCGTACGATTCCACCGAGATCGAAAGCGGAATCACGGATCTGGAGAACCGCATAGCCACCCTTGAGCAGAAGGCAGACAACTTGGGGGCACAGCTGAAGGCTGTCTCCGAGTTCGTTTCAAGCGAATTTATCTCGCGGCTCGGGACAGACGAGAACGGGAACTATGTCATAACCTATCAGGACAGGAACGGCGAGAAAAAGACCGTCACCCTTGCCAAGGCATCCGCTCTGGACAAGTCTCCGATGATCGGAACAGCCGAATCTGACGGTGTCCTCTACTGGAGACAGACAAAGGACAACGGGGCCACCTGGGAGTGGATTCTCGACAAGGATGGTCAAAAGACCCCTGTCAGCGGTCCTGAGCCATCAATCGGAATCGACAAGGACGGCTACTGGACAGTCAACGGGGAGAGCGTCGGCGTTCTCGCCAAGGATATGACCGGCAATATATTCAAAAGCATTGTGGCTGACAGCGAAAGCGGCCTTGTCGTGTTCACCCTGACTGACGGCAGCAGCTTCTCTGTCAAGTACAACGAGGCTCTCACCATCGCCTTCACCACCCCGTCGTTCATCGCCGTGGAAAGTTATGGAACGCCTGTCAGCGTCGGCTACAAACTGGGCGGAACGATGGCCAAGGACGCCGTGGTCGATTATCTCACGGCCTACAACGTGACTGTCAAGGTGAATGAAAGTCTGAAAACAATCTCCGTCACACTGGATGAAGGGGCCGAGGAGGGAAATGTCGTGATCACGGCCTGCGCCGGAGACGAGATTATCTATAAGCCTCTGTTCTTCTCCTATGGAAAGACCGTCATCGAGTTCGAGAACTACATCAAGGACAACGAGCTTATCACCCCAATGGGAGAACCTGTCATCAACCTCAACGGAGAGATGACCCCGTTCACCGTCAGAATCTCACACAACATCGATGTGGAGGCCTCGGTGGCAAAGGAAAACGCATCCTGGCTCAAGGCTGTGGTCACGAAAGCCCTTAGGACATCCGAGTTCAATTTTGTGGCTGAATATTTCGAAAGCAAGACGAACACCCCTCGCGAGGGACGCATCATCCTGAAAAACAGCCTCTATGACGTTTCCACTTCCATTTTGGTGAAACAGAATCCTATCGTCAAGGGCGGTGGAGGAGGCTCAGAAGATCCGTCCGAGGACAAGGGCATCGCTGATGTCAGCGCCTTTATGGAATTCATCCGCAGCGTCAACGCAGGCGCTTCCACCACACGTTGGGAGAACGCCGACGGAGAGGTCTGCCTGCTTGCCGACATTGACCTCACGGGAATCGAATGGACTCCGATCGGAAACGCGTCGGGCGAAGGCTCTGGCACTCCGGCATATTCATTCATCAATGCCTTCAAAGGCAAGTTCAACGGCAAGGGACACAGCGTCACCGGCATCAACTGGACTTGCGATATGAGCAAGAACAATGTCTTTGGACTCTTTGGAGCGGCGCAAGGGGCGACCATCAGCAACCTCGTCGTTGGAGCTGCCGGAGATGCCATAACCCTGACGGGAACACCAGAGGTGACACCGTCCGTGGCAGGAGTCGTGGGCTACGCGGAAGGGGTGACGATCACCAATGTCACCAACAACGTCAGCATCATCCTTGATGGAGAATGCCCTCAGGCTATGCCTACCTGTCTTGCCGGAATCATCGGCAGCGGCTCGGACGTCACAGTCGGCGGAAAGACCAAGGAGGATGCCGTGAAGAACAACGGAGACATCCTCGTGAAATCCAAGGTTGCCAACGCCCAGGCCGGCGGAACCGGATTGCAGGTGGCCGGAATTATGTCGTTCGTGAAGAACGGCAAGGAGAGTTCCTTCATCAACTGTACGAACAACGGTCATCTGACCGGTCCTAACGGACGAAGCGGAGGCATCATCTCCTCAATCTACGGAACTGAGAAGGCCGGCAACAAAGTGACAGTCAGCAAATGCGTCAACGCCGGTCTGATCGAGGACAACTACCTCGACTACGAAGGCTACACCAACGCCAAGAGAATGGGCGGAATCATCGGCGGATCAGAGGCCGCGGATGTCACCGTGGAGTCCTGCGTCAACAGCGGGAACATCTTCTCGCACACGGGATGCCGCGCCGGAGGATTCGTGGGACACTTCAAGGGTGGAATCATCACCGGATGCTCCAACACCGGAATCATCCTCAGCCACATCACTCCACAGGCCGAAGACCACAGCGGCGGAGACGGCCCGGGATGGGCGGCAGGTTACTGCAACATCAAGATATCAGGATGCACCCGTGGTGGAAAGGTAGGCGAATGGGCTGACTTCAAGAGCAATCCTGAAAGCGCTCCGGAGGCCACCATCTACAATGCCTACGGCTACCAGAACTCAAAGTACTTCAACGCTTCTGACAACCAATAAAATGAAGACAATGAAAAAGTTAATGACTATCTTACCGCTTGTTCTCCTGATTGCGTCCGTTTTCATCGGATGCAGTTTCGACGAAGATCCGCTTCAGAACAGGCTAAATGAGATAAAAGACAGGATAGCGGCGCTACAGTCCAGAATCGATGACGCGAACAGCCAGATCGAGGCTTTGGGACTGCTGACTTCCGGCAATGTCGTCACCTCCATCGAGAAGAACAGCGACGGAAGCTACACGCTCACCTATCTGGACAGCAAGAACGAGGAAAAATCGGCTGTCGTAGCCGGAAAGGATCAGTTGCTCAACGTTCCTGTGGTCGGCGTGCGCAAGGATGAGAACGGACTCTACTACTGGACTGTCACAGTCGGTGGAGAGACAAAGGACATCACCATTGACGGACAGAGCGTCCCTGCCGCCGGCAAGACCCCTGCCATCTCTGTTGACGAGCAGGGTTACTGGACTGTCAACGGACAGCGCATACTCGATTCCGCAGGAAATCCGATAGAGGCCGCCGACGGAAGCGCATCCATCATCAGGGATATCGCCAAGGATGACAACGGCGATCTTTCCGTCACTCTCGGAGACGGCTCGCAGATTACCATTCCTGTTCAGAACTCTTTGAACCTGAGTCTTGCGACTTCCGTCAATCTTACAATCGCCAATCTCGGACAGACGCTGAAAATCGGTTACGATGTCACTGGAGGCAAGGCCGCTGAGGCGATTGTCGCGATCGCCGAGGCAAAGTCTGTGAAGGCCGAGCTGGACAAGACAGCCAAAGAGATCAGCGTCTCCTTCGGGAGCGACTTCACTTCCGGCCACCTCATCGTGATGGCCACGGATCTGGACAGACTGACTGTCCTGAGACCTGTGTTCTTCAACAAGGCCAAGGACACCAAGATTCTGATAAGCACAGCCGAGGAACTCGTCTCCTTCGCTGAGAAAGTCAACGCCCAGGACGGAACGGAGAATATGGACATCTATCTCGAAAAGGACATCGACATCTCCTCCATCAAGGACTGGACTCCTGTAGGAAACGGAACATTCTCCGGCACAGCCGTGAGCGGAGCCGCTTTCAAGGGAGTGTTCTACGGCCAGAACCACACGATCAAAGGTCTGAATATCACCGTGCCGGCCGACGCCGAAAAGGGAGCGGCCTACGGCTTGTTCGGAGTGCTTGACGGAGCCACCGTCAAAGATCTCACCGTTGGGGAAAGCTCTTCGATCACGTCCTCTTCCAAACTTCTGGCGAGCGGCGGTGCCATCGCCGGAGCGGTGGTCAACTCAACCGTGGACCACTGCGCATCCTACGCTTCGTTCGACATCTCCGGAGGAGCCGACAATGTCAGCCAGAGATTCGGAGGGGTAGCCGGTTCGGTATATTCAGCGGGTGAGGTTGTCGCGCAGGTGACAAACTGCTCCAACTACGGAACATTCAAGTCAGTCAACACAACCAACACCAAGAACGGAGGCACCGCCTTCTCCATCGGAGGAGTAGTAGGTTATGCGGAATCAGCTTCCTCGGCCCTGAGGGCGCTGGTCAAGTCCTGCGACAACTACGGGTCGATGAATGTCCAGGCTTCCCGTAACGCAGGAGTCGTGGCGACATTGAACAAGAACGCCACCGTGGAAGGCTGCAAGAACTTCGCTGACATCACCAACACCGACACAAAGGCCTCCAACACCCGTGTGGCCGGTATCGTCTCGGCTCTGAACATCCAGACATCAGCCGTCAACTGCGTCAACAAGGGCGACATCACCTTCGCCGTGGCCGGAAACACCACGAAAGGCTACGCCGCCGGAGTCGCAGGTCAGACCAACGACAATTCCTGCGTGGTCGAAGGTTGCGAGAACTATGGCGCTGTGCGCTCGGACATATTCAACGCCACTGACGCAACGAAGAAGTTCATCGCCGCAATCCTCGCCAACACCAACAACAAGACCATCACCATCAGGAACAACAAGATCGGTGGAAAGATCGGCCCGTACTCGGATGAGAGCAAGGTTGTCACCATCACGGCGGAGAACTTCGGATCGTACATATTCTTCACCCCTAAGACACAGCCTTCGATTTGCTCGGGCAACGAGTTCGCCGGAGAGGTTCTGACCAAGGGTATCGCATCCGCGCAGGATTTCACAGAGTTCGCCGCCGCTGTCAACTCCGGAGCGTCACTTGAGAAATGGCAGGATGCGGCGGGTGGAATCAACCTGCTGAACGACATCGATATGTCTTCCGTCACGGATTGGACTCCTGTGGGAAACGCCACCTTCGCCGTGGTCAGCAACAAACTGACCGTGACAGGCCCGATGTTCATCGGGAAATTCAACGGACAGGGCTACAAGATACGTAACTTCAAGGCTGTCAGTAAGGTCTCCGAGACCGGAGGCACTTTCGGACTGTTCGGCGTGATCGGTCCGGGCGCTGTCGTGGAGAATTTCATCATCGAGTCCAACTGCTCGCTCACCGTTCAGTCCCCCGCAAAGGGAACATCCCACGGATTGATCGCTGGACTTCTCTACGACGGCACAGTGCGTGACATCCACAGTTACGCTCCGATGACCTTCCAGAGCAAGACCGGTGTCAAGAACGCCGCCCAGTTTATGGCTTTGATAGGCTATGTGTTCACGGAGAACAAAGATGTCATCATCGACAGCATCGACAATTTCGGCGAGATAACGGCCGAGAACGCCGACGGTAACGACCAAGGAGGAGCCAACGCGTTCCACATCGCCGGAATCGTCGGATTCTCCACAGCCACCGTTGACACCGAGCGTTTCGTGACCATCTCCGACTGCTCGAACGAGGGCAACCTTACCTCAGCCACCTGCCGTACTTCCGGCATCTGCGCGGCCGCCAACCGCAGGACCAAACTGGTGAACTGCGTCAACAAGGGCAACCAGTTCAACAGCTGCCCCGGACCTGACAAGGGACGCATCGGCAACATCGCCTGCAACGTGGCTAACGTGTCATCCCTCACAGGATGCGTCAACTACGGCGACATCATCTCCACCACAAGTTCAAGAACCGCCGGCGTGGCAAACCTCGCCAACGACTGCGAGTTCAGCCGCTGCGCCAACTACGGCAACGTCAGGTCTGACAACAAGTACCGCGGACTGTTCTGGGCCTACAACAACGGCAACGCCACGTGGAGTGACTGCACCGCCGGAGGAACAGTCGGAACCTACAACGACGGCAAGGGAGTGGCCGATGAATAT
>CAYZKZ010000045.1:0-21089 GCA_964479325.1 uncultured Muribaculaceae bacterium | reverse complement strand
CGACACGTCCCTGCGGCCTGACTACTCGGAAAAGTACAAGGTCCGGGAATATGCCGCCTCGAAGGGCCTTGCTGACATTCTTGTCCCTCTGTACGGGATGTGGACAAAGGTGGAGGACATTGATTTTGACTCGCTTCCTGACACGTTTGTCATCAAGTGCAATCACGACAGCGGCTCTTGCCAGATCATTGACAAATCGAAAGGGTTTGATCCTGAGGCTGTCCGCGCTGCCTTGGCGGCTCATCTCAAGGTCAAGTACGGCTATGCCCACGGAGAAATGTACTACAACAGGATAACTCCGTGTGTGATAGCCGAGAAAAAACTTGTGCCGCGTTCCGGCATGGGAAATTCCATGATTGACTACAAGATCTGGTGTTTTGACGGTAAACCATATTCCATCTGGGCTTGCTATGACAGGACTGCGGAAGGTACTTACGTAAACATCTATGACCTGGATTGGAATGTCCACCCAGAGGTGTCGGTGTTCACTGACCATTACAGAAATGGTAACGGCATGGTACCAAGGCCGGAATGCCTTGATCAGATGCTCTCGGCGGCGTCCAGACTCTCGGAAGGATTCCCTGAGGTGAGGGTGGATTTCTACGAGACGGATGGTCATCTGTACTTTGGTGAGATGACGTTTGCCAGTCTGTGCGGAAAGATGGATTTCTACACTCAGGCCTATCTTGAGGAACTTGGTCGTCAGTGTGTCTTGCCAGCGAGGAAGAAATGAGGAAAGTGATCTACACCAGCATCGTGGGAAACTACGATTCACTGCCGCAGCCTGTGGTAGTGGACGGGAGTTTTGAATATGTCTGCTTCTCGAACGACATAAGTCAGGACAAGGCAGGCGTGTGGCAGGTGCGCCCGATTCCATATTCAAACAGCGACAGGACCAGGCTTTCCCGCTATGTGAAGCTGCAGCCCCATCAGGTGCTTCAGGACTATGACATCAGCGTCTGGATGGACGCTAACATCCGGATTCTCGACGGAGAGTTCTACCGGCTTGTGAATGAGTGCATTGAGACAGGAAGCCTGATGGCTCAGGTTCCGCATCCGCAGAGGGATTGTGTCTACGATGAGATTCCTGAATGCTATAGGGATGTCAGGATTGGTTTCTGTGATGCAATCAGGCAGAAGAGGCATTTGAGGAAGATAGGTTTTCCTCGGCATTTCGGCATGATGGAGAACAATCTGATCCTTCGGCGGCACAATGATCCGATCGTAAAGCGGATTTCGGACGAGTGGTGGAAGGAGTATCTTGCCTACTCGATCCGTGACCAGCTTAGCCTTATGCCTGTTTTCTGGAGGTTGGGATTCCGTCCGGATTTGCTTCTTGGGGCTGGGAACAACTCCAGAAATGTCCCTTACCTTGAAATCATAAGGCATCCAGGAAGAAGCGCTGTCACGAACCTGAAAGGAATCCGTCGTTGGCCGAAAAAAGTGCAATGGAAGTACCGCACCATTGTGGCGGGAATATTCTTGAGAAACGATTGACAAGATGATAGGAATTATTGTAATCAATTATCACAGTGAGGAGAAGACGATTGAGTTCGTGAGGACGGAATTGGCTAGGATTTCGGAGGAGAACGCTGTGGTGATCGTTGATAACGGGAGCACGGAGGAAAGCCGGAACCGTCTGCTGGAGGCGTTCAAGGGGGCTGACCAGTACGTTTTCGTGGTGCCGTCGGAGGAGAATCTCGGATTCGCTAGGGGTAACAATCTGGGTGCCCAGGTGGCGGCTAACCAGTTCGCTCCGGACGTGCTTCTGTTCGCCAACAATGACATCCGGATTGTCGAGCCTGACGCCGTCGAGCGTATGGCGGCCAAGTTGAGGTCTTTGGACAAGGCCGGAGCCTTGGGGCCGAAGGTCGTTGGGCTTGACGGACGGTTCCAGAGTCCGGAACCGTTCATCAGTTTCTGGGACAGGCACGTCGCCTTGTACTTGGGGAGTCTGTTCTCGTCCAAGTCCCGCGCTTTCTGGGAGGAATATTCCCGGACGGCGGCGGAAGGTTTCCATTACAGGGTGTCGGGTTCTTTCTTTATGGTCAAGGCGGCGGACTATTCCGCTTGCGGAGGGATGGATCCGAACACATTCCTCTACTCGGAGGAAATGATTCTGTCCGAGAGGCTTAAACGGATAGGGAAGGGGGTATATTACTTTCCGGAGGTTTCGGTTGTGCACGAGCACGGGGCGACGACGCGGAAATATTACGACAAGGTCCGGGTCAGGGAACTGAAGTACAGGAGTGAGAAGTACTACTACAAGACCTACATCGGGACTCCTCGCTGGCAGTTTTGGGTCGCCGACCTGATATATTCATTGAAAAGGTTGTTCGGGAGGTAGGTTATGAGGAGCAGGATCTATGTGTCGCCGTCGGCGAACAGGAAGAGCGGCTATCCGAACCGGTACTTCGTCATTCTGAAGAAGAGCCTGGCGGAGTACTTCGATGTGCTTGACTCTGACAACGAGCCTTATCTGACTCAGGGCTGGGCCTTGCTCAGGCACTCGTTCAAGGCCGACATATTCCTTTTGAGTTTCGTGGAGACGATCGCTTTCCACAAACTGGCTTTCATCCAGTACCTTATGGTGCGGCTGAGTTTTCTTGTGATGAGGATGCGGCGGGGGAAGATCGTGTTCATCTTCCACAATCCGCGGCCGCACAAGGGGGAGAACTGGATGTCGCGCTCGCTGACGAGGCTTCAGCTGGAGCGGTCCTGCCTGGTGATTTCACATTCGTGCGAGACCGCCTCCTTCGCGCGCGGGCTGCTTTCTGAATATGGTCGCTCGCCTGACAAGGTGCGTTACATTTGTCATCCGATTGTGGAGCCGTCGGCGGCGGATGTCGCTGGCGCTTCGGCAATGGATGCCTCTGGTGAGGCGCAGGAGGCTTTGGCTGCTGGTTCAGTCGCCTCCGTTGAGGAGCGGGGCGCTCCTGCTGTTCTTGGAAATGAGGCGTCTTGCCAAGGTGCTTCATCGGTCGCTGCCGCCGTCTCCCGTGCTTCTGATGAGATCCTGATCTGGGGGAATATACTTCCGTACAAGGGCGTTCTTGAGTTTGTGTCGAGCACTGCCGTCCGCATTGCCGGTCTGAAGGTCCGGATTGTCGGCCGCTGCAAGGACTCAGCTCTCGCCGCCGACATCGAGAAGGCTGTCGCGCAGTGCAATGCCGGCGAGTCTGCTGGAGGCTTTGTTCCCGCTGACAGCGGTTCTTTTGAATCAGATTCCGCCAGCCGGGAGTGTTCCAAAGATGGAGAGTTCCCCGGTGGTGTAATTCCTGATGCTGTCACATTTCATCGGACGAAGATTGTTTTTGAGAACAGGTCCGCTGATTTTGACGAACTTGCGGCTCTGGTCCGGTCGAGCCGCCACGTCCTATTCCCGTACCTTCCGGGAAGCGTGTCCAGTTCCGGAGTCCTGATGGACACTCTGGCGATGGGAGGAAACCCGGTAGGCCCGGCCATCGGCGCTTTCGCCGATCTCGCCCGCGAGAATGTCTGTCAGGTTTATGGCTCGGAGGCCGAGATGATCGAGATCCTGAAGTCCGACCGCCGCATCAACCCCGACACCCTCCGTGACTTCATCTCCCGCAACTCCTGGCACTCCTACGCCAAGTTTTTCGCCGACTTCTTCGCCACCGCTAGATGACCGTTTCGGCCGTGGACTGAACTTCCGGTCGCTGACCTCCCGCTCCGGTCGCAGCCTGTTATGCGTGCGAATCTATGCGATTGGTCGCTGAGCCTGTCGAAGCGCCGCCGGACGGGTTAACCGAACCTTTCCGCTCTGGTCGCTGAGCCTGTCGAAGCGCCGCCGGTCTTGTCGGATCTCCGCCGAGCCGGTTGCGCTACCCCGTCCGCTCCGGTCGCTGAGCTTGCCGAAGCGCCGCAAACAATGATGATAATATTCCCTATAGGAATTGTCATTAGGTCGAATTTCTTGCCTGAGAGGTAATATTCTTGTGTTATTTTGGTATAATGGTTTAAAATTTGATATCTTTGCAGTCTGTCAGATGAAATTCTGGCCAAGGTGGTACCCGTTTCCCCGACCGGTGACCGCCACAAAAACAGACAACAACATTTTATAATTTAGTATTATGAAAAGAGTATTATCAACGATCCTTGCGGCATCTATGATGCTCATCGGAACCGCGGCTCTCGCGCAGCCTTCCATCGGTGTCGGCTTTGTTAACTCCACTGAAAAGACAAAGAGCGGTAGCACCTCAAACTCCACCAGCCTTAACGGTTTCTCTGTAGGTGCTTCCTACAACATTAACCTGGCCGGTGCGCTGAATGTCGCTCCAGGTCTGTACTACACTTTGCTTACAAAGAGCGATGCTGACAACTTCCTGGGCGTTCTTGACACGAATGTGGATGTCACAGAGCATTATCTTTCTGTCCCTGTGATGTTCAACGCAGGTCTTCCTATCGCCGACGGCATTGTGGGAAGAATCTACGCCGGTCCGACGCTTGCCTACGGACTTGCCTCCAACACCAAGGTAAAAGGTTCAGTAGCCGGAATTTCCGCTGACTCTAAGATCAACAACTACGACGATGACTATAATTATGGCCGTTTCGACGTTATGCTCGGCGGTGGCGTAGCAGTTGACTTCTTCGACATCGTCCGCTTCAACGTCGGCTACGACTACGGCCTCGTCAACCGTTACACCGGTGACGCCGACCTCACCCGCCACAGAAGCCAGCTCACAGTAGGAGTCTCTTACCTCTTCTAATCAACAAAAGTAAGAGTACATCTTTAAGATTTACAAAGCGGCCAGAGAACAAATCTCCGGCCGCTTTTTGTTTTTCCCTTGGCTATAAAATGGCTTGACTCCAAGTTTACCCTCTCTCATTTTATCCTACGCTTGTGCTTTTTGCAATTGGCGAGTACAGGGATGTGCCTCTGAGTGATGTCTGTTGCATTATGCTGTACTTTGATCGGTGCTTGGAAGCGTATTAAAGTACACTCAAACGCACTGGACGGCCTTCTGTTGAGGGGTGGTGTACTCGCCAATTGCAAAACAGACAGGATCACGTGGCGACTACGTTATTTGCTATTTCCGCACACGACTTCCAAAGGAACCATGAGAATCCAGGAGTGGAGTGTTGGGCGGATGCTTTACGGTATGGAGCGGCGCAGTAATCATAGAGTCTCCACAGTCGAAGGTATGGGGACTGCATAGTCTTCCAGGACTTCTAATGGCGCTGATCCTTACTGTTGCCGCCGGCCAAACACTTTGCTGAGCAGGGCTTTGTCGAGAAGTGTTACCCTGGCTAATTGGGGGATTGAATATGTCCGGCGGTCTCCCCATAGTTTCTGGGCGACGGCCATCCGTTCATCGATGGTGGCTTTTGCGGCGGAGTCGCGGTCGAACAAGGTCAGGAACAGTGTGGAGGCTTCCTTTCGGAGATCTTTCTCGGACAACCTGTTCAGGAAGGAGGCTCCGGACTCTCTGTCGATTTGAGCCTCGATGTCTTTCTTCTGATGAAGGAAGGCGATGAAAGCCCTGATGGAGACGAACAGTTTTTCAACCCGTTTCCAATCCAGATAGGAATGTGGCAGGATCATTCCTGAATCATTGTACCGCCAATCTTCGGGCAACTGAACCCTTGTGTGGAAAAGAGTATGGCGTCGCCTGACACCCAGATCTCCTATCCGGTTCCCTACAAGAGCGGCAGTCTTGTGATTCGCAAACAGAATGTCTCCGGGACCCCAAGGGTAATGCCAGGGCGCTTGAGGGAATCCAGCTGCGATGGCGTTTAGATAGACATAGATGATCTTGTTTTTCAACTCGTTCTCTGTTTTTATCTCATCGATGGAGATCTCGATTCCCGAAGGGGCATATTCCTTGCGCCCGGTCTTCGCCAAACGCGCCTCCAGCAGCCGCCTTATCATTCGCCTCATCCTTTCGCAGTCTTCCGGCCGTCCGTGGGCGATCTCGTGGAAATGCGTTCCCATAACCTGAATCATAAGCAGTTGGACATTAAATGAATATGCCGCTATGGGGAGCAGGTTCATTCCGAAGATGCAGTCGGAATCCGTTTCGAAAAGATTTCTGATATTGTTGCCGTTGGAGTAGATGTGGACATAGAAGCCGTCAATGGGCTTGTCAATCCATTCGTTTGGACTTTGTGTTGCCATAACTTGAAGTTTTTCAATTGTTTGTTTAATGATGTTCGTCGAAAAGGCCGACGAACTCCGGCAACAAATGTATGAATATAATTCCGCACAGTCAAGCCGTCTTATGACTTTTTTCAAATGTTTTTTTCAAATGCCACTATGATGCGCTATGCGGACGTTGGAAGCATTTTGCAATTGGCGAGTACAGTGATGTGCCACTGATGGCAGTCTGTGGCATTATGCTGTACTTTGATCGATGCTTGAAAACGGATTAAAGTACACTATAACGCGCTGGACGGCCTTCTGTTGAGGGGTAGCGTACTCGCCAATTTTATCGAAATCCGGCAATCAAGAGGTGATTGGTAATGAATATGGTTTCCGGAAGTCGGCTGGATTTCTCGGCACGAAAATGGCAATATGCCAGCTCCGGCGGCTTCGGGCCGGTGATATTTACCTCAGGCCGTTGATATTTATACTAACAAATTAATGTTGAACAATATGAAAACAAAGATTATCCGCACTCTCTGCGCCTCGGTCACAGTCATTACTGTAAGTCTCGCTTCCAGCGATTTTTGCCTTGCCGGGAACGGGAATCGTGCCGATGGCGGATCCGCTTCTTTAACAGCCACATCCGAAATTGCGGCTGATAATGATCCTAACGCCGCAGGGGACAACATTATCGGAACCTATCTCGTGGATCATAAGGAAGAGAAAAGTAAGGTCAGGGTCTCGAAAAACGCTGACGGAACCTACACCGCCCAGGTCTTCTGGGTTCAGAACCGCACCGAGAAAGATGGCTCTGTGCGCAAGGACGCCAAGAATCCCGACAAGTCATTGCGTAATGTTGACTGTGACAAAATCGTGATATTCAAGGGCTTGAAGTATGAAGCTTCGTCAAGTGCCTGGAGCGGCGCGTCAATCTACGATCCTGTCCGGGGACTCAACGCCTCGCTAAAGGCTTGGTTCAAGGACTCGAAAACCCTTATGCTCAAGGGAACAAAGATGGGCTTCTCCGAAACCGTCAGCTGGACTCGCCTGTAGGATGACGTTCAATGAGATCGCCATTGACATTCTCATATTTTAGTCGTATATTCACCAGTCTGAATGAATGACATAAAGTGAGCGGCATTAACAACAACTGACGAATTGCATCTGGGCATCGGCCAACAGGGTGCGCTCAAGATAGATGCTAATGAATATCAAGACTTCATTCTCGCTCTCATATTCTATAAGTTACTGTCGGATAACGAGGTAGGCGAACCTTCTTCGGCTCACAAAGGAGGAAATAGTGAACCTTTCGGACAATGAGGTGGATTCATTCCTTCGTAAGAAGTGGATAGACCGGATTTGCTATGGGATAGAAAACGCTCTTGAAAGTCAATAGGTCGGAAAATGAATTCATCGGCAGTGGTGAGGCAACTGGAATTAAGTCGTCAGTTTTACGAACCTATCCGAATGCGAATACACTGTGTTCGCAATTTAATTGGTCGCAGTATAATCTGCTTATATCAAGACAAGACCCCGACAAAGCGAGTACTATGGTCAATGCCCTTGCGGTCACTGAACTTGTCGAGCGCTGAGCCGAAGCGCAGAGGTGTCGATGATAACCTGCTTGAAATTGTCGGGAACGGGGATGTGGGCTGTGGTACTCTCTGGGGCAGTCTCGTGTCGCCGATTCGGTGTTGCAAACAGGAATCGGCGACAGGAAAGTGGCTTCCACGGGCTTCTGTACGGTGATGGCGTTCCAGTTAATTTCACGCCGCTGTTTTCACGAGGGGATTCACAGGAGTTGTCACAAGAGGTGAACGGTTTTGGCGAGAGCCTACTTCATCCGGAGGTAGTGCTGGCGGAGGGGTTCGGGGAACTTCTCGATTGAGTAGCGGAGGGCGGTGCGGGGCATTGAGGGGGCATATTCATTCAGGAAGAGTTCGAGGCGGCGTTGGTCGCGCTTGCCGGCCTCGCGGAGCATCCAGCCGACGGCTTTGTGCATCAGGTCGTGTGGGTGGTTCATCAGCTTGACGGCCAGGGCGTAGGTGTCATCGAATTGCCCTTCGCGGATCAGCGCGAGGGTCGAGACAACGGCGATCCTCTGCTCCCACAGCGACTGACTGTCGGCCAATGAATATATTACCTCGCGTTCCCGCGGGTTGTCAAGAATATACCGTCCGACGATGCCGGGGGCTGTCAGATCCACAAGATCCCAATTGTTGATCCTGTCGGTGTGCGAAAGATAGAACCGGAAGGCTTCCTTGGAGACGGATTTCCGGCATTGGGACAGAAGAATCAGTAGGGCGCAGAGCCGGGCCTCGTGCCATTGGGATTCAAGCAGAAGAGTCAGGTCGTCAAGCGTTGCGAAGGTGTTTTTCCTGGCGACCGCCCTCACGTCCGGGACGACCACTCCAAGAAACCGGTCGCCTTCGCCGTACTCTCCCGGGCCGCATTTGAAAAACCTCGGAAGCACCACCTTTTTCTCCTCTGAGTGTACGGCCTCAAGTTCAGCCGTCACCCTTTCTACGAACATCTCACTTGAATCCTTGATTGTCATATTCTTAAATATATTGCCGTGTCCCCGCCGCTTGTCGCCTACAGGGCGTTTGTCTGTCCAATAATATTCCCGGTCCAGCCGTCTTGGAATATTATTCGCCGTCGGCTGTCTTAAAGATCCCGTGACGCATCCCATTCGTCATCGGTACGTTGTTTGTGCGGTCTCAGTTTTCCGGGCTTGGTTGCGCTGCCATTTCCGTGCCTATGCCTTGGAATGATGAAGATTTGAGTTAACTTTGCCGCTGTATGGAAACTGGACTTATTATTTTTGATTTTGACGGGACTCTTTGCGACACCCGTAAGACGATAGTCAGCACGTTGAGGATAACGATGGAGAGGCTCTGCCTCCCTGTCGCGGATGAGGATTCCTGCGCCGCCACGATCGGCCTGCCTTTGACGGAATGCTTCAAGACACTGTTCCCTTTTCTGACGGACGATCAGGCTCAGGAGTGCGCCGACACCTATCGGGAAATCTTCGAGGAGAACAAGAAGAGGCTGATTCCGACCGTCTTTCCTAATGTGACGGAGACTCTTAAGGAGCTGAAACGCAGGGGATTCGTCCTTTCGGTCGCATCGTCTCGCTCGAACCGCTCTCTGACTGATTTCATTGCGGCTTTCGGTTTTGAAAAGGAAATCTCCCTTGTGCTTGGGGCGGACAACGTGACGAAGGCCAAGCCTGATCCTGAACCTGTCCTCTTCACTTTGGACAAGTTGGGGTTCGCCCCTAAGGACGCTTTGGTTGTCGGTGATATGCCTTTCGACATCCTTATGGGGCGCGGCGCCGGGGTCAAGGCCTGCGGAGTCACCTACGGGAACGCCTCGAGGGAGGAACTGGCGGACAGCGGAGCCGACTATCTCATCGATGACTTCGCCGCTCTGCTCACCCTGGAATGGCGATAGGCTTTCCTATAAGGAATAATCAGAGGCTGACGACCTCGGACTTGTACTTGATGTGGTAGTCCGTCGAGTCGGCGTCAAGGACAAAGACTTGGTAGCGGTCTCCGCTGGGATAGACACGGACAACGATGTGTCCCCAAGGCTTGAATTTGCTCCAGAGTTCCTCGCCGAGTTTTTTACGGGCTTGATCCACGGTGATGTAGTAGTCACGGTCTCCTTTCCAGACAAAAGGGTCGGATATTCTTGTCATCGTCGAAGGCACCGGATGATTCTGGCTTCTTGCGTCGATGATGATCACCTGAGGGGACAGGGTCTGCATAAAAAAGCCGTTGCAGGTGTCGTAGTAGCCGTGGTGGTTGGCTTTCATCACTGTGACTTTGCCGCAGACCTTCGCCACAGGGGTCTCGAAATCCCTTTCCTGTGACTTGTAGTCTGGCCAGTTCCCTCCTGAAAGGTCGCCTCCGTTGAAGTAGGAGAACTTGCCGTAACGCAGTCTGATGGCGCAGGAGTTCATATTCTCGTCGAACAAGGTCGGGTCTGCGCTGTACATCTTCTGAGATTTTTCGCCACGGCCTGTCCAGACCTCACCGTTTGCGGCAAGATTCCTGATTTCGAAACTCTTGGCGTACTTCTTGGGATTGTGCGCCAACGTGAACTGTTTCTTGCTTCCGACCTTGAACCGTTCCACGTTCGTGCCGTTTTCCGCTATGTATCTTACAAATCTTTCATAGTGCTCTATGAACAGTCCGTCGGCACGAAGCACATTCTCTCTTGACGGGAAGCAATAGTCCGGGTACGCTCTGTCAACGAAATTGTTGAAATGGATGAGTTCTCCAACCAGAGTTATCCCTGAAAGCGAGTAGCCGTGTGTCCCGGGGATGGCCTCCTTGATCGTGCCTATGTGGTCGTTGTGCAGGTGAGTGACCATCGCATAGTCGAGATTGTCCTTGTCCGGCAGTTGTGATAGGAAATGCTTGATGTAAATCGCAAGCCATTCGCCGGGCTTCTTTGTTCCGTTTGGATGCTGGGTGTCCTTGGCTTTGGCGTTGTCGCCTGCGTCGATCATCATCGAAGTCCCGTCCGGCATAATGACAAGGGCTGCGTCACCGCGGCCTGTGGAGATGGTGTGGATGTCAAGGTAGCCTTCTTTCCATTCAGGCAGGTACTCCGGTGTCTGTCCAAAGACATTGAAAGCCACCGCAATCAATGCCAAAATCGTGAAAATTCTTCTCATTGTTTTTCTGTTGTCTTGTTAAATTCTAAAATATCCTGCAGTGTCACGGCAGTGTCACGCAACTGCCGCTCCCGGATTGTTATTCCCGCCGGACTTTCCTGAACAGGACTTCGCGCAAGGGTTTCACTTCCCTGACGGGATGATGATCTGGTAGGTGTTGCCGGATTTGTTCAGCAGTTTGCTGTCACGAAGCCAGAGGTTGGCCTCCTTCAGCTGGTAGTAGGAGATTCCGTGTTCCTTGGCGAAATCGACCAGACTGGCGATGGAACCTTTGACGGTGATGACCTCCTTCGGGGCGAGGCACGGGTATTTCTCGAAATCAGCGATGTTGTAGCCGAAGGCGGAAGGCTTCTCGAAGAACATCTTTGCCGCCAAAACCCTGAACATATACCTTGACGTCTCCTCGACCAGCCACAGGTCAAGAGCCGTGTCCTGCCCCTGATCGGCGAGCCGACGGGATATTCCTCCCTGTCCGGCGTTGTAGCTGGCGGCTACCGTCATCCAGTCCCCGTACTTTTCGTACGCCTTGCCGAGGTACTTGCAGGCCGCAATCGTCTCCTTCTCGATGTTGTAGCGCTCATCGACCTCGGCGTCGATGATGAGGCCATATTCCTTGCCGGTGGTCTTGGTGAACTGCCAGAGACCCGCCGCTCCCGCCGATGAATATGCCTTCGGATTCAGGCTGCTCTCTATCGCCATCAGGTACTTAAGGTCATCCGGGATTGAATATTTCTTGAGAATCGGCTCCACCAGGCGGAAGTAGCGGTCTGACTTTTTCAGCATCAGGATGGAGTTGGAGTGCATATAGGTGAAAGAGATGAGTTCCCGGTCCATCCTTTCGTACAGGTCGCTTCTGTCGAACCGGACGGTGTCACCGGCGAACACGATCCGTGAGGGAACGGCCGGGGCCTTGAAATGAAGCTCCTCCTGCGGGTATGTCTGACCTGCGGTGACGAATGCCGGGGCTGTCAGCGTCGCGGCGGCCAAAAGGACGCTACTGAATATTCTTGTGAATGTGTCTGTCATTTGTCTATGGGTTTGCAACCTGATTACAAATTTACTAAAAAATAGCTTGCCTCTTGAGGCGATTCGCAATCATTCGGTCATCCTGGATGAGCGTTGATTGGATCATCGCATAAAAAAGCCGGACTCCAGGCGGAATCCGGCCTTAAAGAGAGGTTGTGGAGCCGCTACCTGACAAGTACGGCCTTTTCTCCGAAGAAGTTGTCGTGCGTCGGTTCCGGAGACGGGGCGTTGGCCTTGAATGGCTCCATCTGGAGCGAGTTGTAGGTCTTCGATTCCACGCTCTGCCTCAGATAGGATGAGCTGGAGGCCTTCTCGGAGTTGAACAGCAGGAACTGGTAGCTGTTGACGGCAGCGCTTGAGTACGGACTCGGAGTCAGGTGGATCACGCCGTCGATGAAGCCTAAGGCCACGCTGTTGCCTCCCCAGTAGATGGACAATCCGTCGGAGAGTCCGAGGGTGACGTAGTTGCCCTTGTAGCGTCCGAGAGGCTGAGGCTCGATGATCACCGAATGGCTCTCCGGATCGAAGTACGCCGTCACTTCCGGTGTGAAGTCGCTGGTGTTGGACAGTCCGCTGATCGTGAGGTCATTGCCTCCGAGGCTGTAGATGTCCACACGGAATGACTCCTCCTCGGATGTCGAGGACTGATCGACGGTGGCGCTCGCCTTGAACGCTCCGATGAAGTCGTTGACACTCTTGGATGTGTCGAAATCGGCGGCGGTGTAGCCCTTGGTGGCGGCTGTCTTCTTTACGAAAAGCGTGTCACCGTACTCGTTGGCGACGCAGACGCAGAGGGTGTAGGAAATGCCTTGCTTGAGAGTGTTGAAGACAGTGGCGAAACCGTCTTCGGAGTTGAGTTTCTGGATAAAGTCGGCGTTGACCTCGTTGCCGCGCTCCCAGGCAAGCTCGGCGGCGCTTTGGCCGAGGGATGACTCCATATATTCAAGATAGTCCGTCCTGATGCAGAAGTACTTGAGGGAGACAACGTTGTCGGCCTGCATATTCCAGAACAAAGTCGTGTAAGGGGAGTAGAGGTGGTTGGACTCGTCCTGCTTCCACTCGAATTTGTTGATCTTAGGAATATGCACCCCGTCAGGGTCGCAGGTGAACCGCTTCATAAAGAGGGCGGTGGCGTTGGAAGTCGAGTCGTAGGCGAGGGCCACGGCGGTGCAGTTGCCAGATCCGATGTTCCACAGCTCGGAACTGTCGTCGTACAGGGTCAGGACAGGAGCGCTTCCCGGTTTCTGGTCGTTGGAGAGCATCTTCTTGATCTCTTCCTGCCGCTCGGTGTCCTCGGTGATGTCGCCGCTGACGACGGTGGCCTTGTAGAAACGGGTATATTCATTCTTCGAGAAGGAGATTCTCGGGGCTTTGAATCTGGTCTCCGTGGTCTCGATGCCGTCGAAGGAGATCTCCACGGACGGAGTCTTGTCCTCGTTGCCGTCGAAGACGAGAGTCTCGCTTCCCTGCGCGAAGTAGCCCGCCGAGACGAAGTAGATCAGGTAGAATGAGAACGTTCCATTGCCGTCGTAGGTGCAAGGGTAGGAACTGTACGCCGATTTGCTGCCGGTATATTCCGCCATATCGGCGACCTTGACATACTCTTCGTAGTTGGAGTTGTAGTAGCCGATCGACTGCGCCGGGACAGTGCAGGTGTTGTCGTCGTTGAGGATGAACTTGAAGGAAACTCCGCTCGCCCAGTCATTGACTTTGAATATGTTGGTCCCGACCGCTTTCTCGACCTTCAGCCCTGAGTCACGCCCTGTGTAGAAGGCGTTGTAGGTGTAGGTGGCGGTCTGCTGGACCTGAGCGCCGCTCTCGTCTGTCCTGTAGTACGGCTCCCATTCGAGGGCGTATGAAACGCTCAGCTTGATCTTGTCGGTGTATTGCGTGACGTACGCTCCGTTTCCGGTCTCTTCCTGGCGGTCGGAGATGAGGATCGTGGCCTCCAGGGTCGATCCGACCAGGAGCCTTCCGAGGTTCACTTCCACCGGAACCTTCACGGAGTAGCTTCCGTCCGGAATCGTGACGATCTCCGGAACCGTGAACGAATCCTCGTTCGCACCTTTCTTCTCAAGCCCCACCGAGAGCTCGCCCTTGTCGCTCGGACGGGCGATCTCAACTACGAGTGTCCCGGACTCGGTCCCTTTCGGGAACTCCTTTGTCAGGGCCGACTGGATGAAGTGGATCTCCTTGGCGTCGTCTGAGCCGGGCTTGTAGATCGTCCCGTTCTGCTCTTTGTCGCAGCCGAAGGCGAGAAGGAGCAGCGATGCCATAAGGCAAATTGTTTTACTTGAATATCTCATTGTGTCTAAAGTCTATCAAGGGTTCTGGTCTTCTTCGTTGATGTTAGGATTGGCGTCAAGCTCGTCCTTAGGGATGGTGAGCACCCAGTCGTAGGTGTCGGCCTTGCTGAGGTCAACTCCGTTTCTCTTCATAGCGGAGATGCACTCCTCGGCGAATCCGTCCTCTGCACGGCGGTCGATGCCCTGGCCGGTGCGGCGTACGTCGAAGATTCTTCCGTACTCTCCCCACAGCTCCACGCGCCTCTGGATCAGGATGTTCTCCAGCAGGGAGCCTGTCCAGGTCGTTGTGGTGGCCCCGAGGTAGGTTCCGGAGTAGTTGTAGGCGTTGTACTTCGGGTTTCTCTTCGCCATCACCTTGTTCATCAGGTCTCTCGCCCTGTCCTGCTCGCCGAGCCTGAGGGCGGCCTCGGCGGCGGTGAAGTACATTTCCTCGACTCTCATATAGATGTAGTCGCCAAGCCAGGACTGCACGTTGGAGAAGGCGAACTTCTTTGAGATGTAAGGGGATTCCTTGTCTGTCGGATCCCACCATTTCAGGCGGATGTCTCCGGAACCGATGTGGTTGTAGAGCTGCTTGTTGATGAGTTTCGGAGAAGACTTGGCGTAGGCACCGTCGATGTTGTCCATATGCGTGAAGAATCCGGCGTAGGCCCCGGACTGCTCCGAGGTCTCGATTCCGGCTCCCCACATAACGTTGTCCGCGCTGATGGAGTTCATTCCGCCCATCAGCTCGTTCTCGCCTCCGATTGTGTAAGGGCCGTTCTCGATGACCTGTGAGGCGGCCTTGTAGGCTCCTTCCCAGTCACCTTCGGCCAGGCAGACGCGCGACTTGAGACCCAAGGCGACATATTCATTGATGTGGGATTTGTTGCCTTTGTTCAGAGCCGCGGACTCGCCTTTTGTGAGGTGGACGATCGCGGAGTCGATGTCAGAGTCAATTTGCGCATAGACGGTCTCAAGGTTCTCCCTCGGCTTGCCTTCGGTGTCGATTGACGTAGGCTCGGTGTAAACCGGCACTCCAGGGTCGCTCCAGCGGTACTTTCCCGTGAGCGGGTTGTACGGAGCGCGGGCGAACCAGGTCGCCAGGCTGAGGTATGCGTAAGCCCTGATGGCGTAGGCCTGTCCGATGACGTAGGAGATGTCGGCGGAACTTCCTCCCATCGTCTCCTTGGCCGCTATCACATTGTTGGCGTCGGCTATCCATTTGTAGTTGGCGTACCAGACATCGTACGATCTGAACGCCGAGGATGTGTACTGGTTCTTGACGTTATAGACGTGGTCGTACCAGAACCATCCGTTGCCCTGTGACTGCATAATGAGGTCGTCTCCCATCACCTCCATCGCAAGGTTGTAGGCGGAGACCCCGAAGCATTGGTGGGTGTTGCCAGAGGTTGACCAACCGGCCGTCCACATCGAGCGGTAGATTCCGTTGATGGACGTGATGGCCGTCGATGCCTCCTTCATAAGCTCCTCACCCGAGCCAGAGTCCGTCGGGTTGAACTCAAGCATACCGCTGTCGCAGGAAATGACCGCTATCGCGGCTGCTGTAAGAATATATAGTCTCTTTCTCATTGAATATCCTCCTAAAATTGAATGTCTATGCCTGCCACGACAGCCCTTGAAGGGGTGTAGGAGTAGGACACTCCACCTGTGAAGTTGTACTGCGGGTCCATACCGTCAAGATGGTTGAACATCGCGATGTTGTCGGCCGTGACAAAGATCCTCAGAGCGCTGACGTCAATCTTCGAGAGCCAGCTCTTAGGAAACGTGTAGCCTAACGTGATGTTCTTCACGGCGAAGTAAGAGGCGTTGATGAGAGCCGTGTCGTTGGCCGGGGCCGACGCTCCTATCTCCACCATCGGGACATCCGTGACATCCCCCGGCTGCTGCCATCTGCGCAGGACATTCTTGTGCCAGTTGTTGCCGGCGTACTGCACGTTCATAGTCCCGGAATAGAGACCGTCATAGACCTTTCCTCCGATTGACCAGGTGGTCAGGAAGGAGAGGTCGATGTTCTTGAATATTACGAAACTTGATCCGAGGCTTCCCGACACCGCAGGCTCGCGGCTTCCCATATAGTACTTGCTAAGGGAAGCGAGGGAGACGTTGTCGGTGACATATTCATCACATTTGACATTGGTGATGTTTCCGTTCTCATCAACCCCTCTTTTCCAGAAGGCGTAGTAGAGGCGCTTTCCGGTGGCCGGATCGACTCCGGCCGTCTTGGAGAGGTAGAATGTGTAGATTGGCTTGCCGACCTCGATGACGGATGTTCCGGCGCTGATGAAGTCCTGTGATGATGTGAGGCTCGTGACCTTGTTGCGGTTCAGTGAGGCCATCGCGTTCAGATCCCATCTGAAGTTCTGCCTGTCGATGACGTTCACCCTGCCTGAGAACTCGAATCCCTGATTTCTCATCGAGCCGACGTTCGCGTCGTAGCCGGTGAATCCGGTCGAGATGGCGAGCGGGTTCTCAAGGAGCATATCACGGGTGTGGCGGTTGTAATATTCAGCGGTGAAAGTCACCTTTCCTCCGAAGAGGGAAGCCTCGATTCCTGCGTTGAGGTTGCCGTTCTTCTCCCAGGTGATGGACTTGTTCTCCAGCTTGGATGCGAACGCCCCGGCCTCGCTTCCGTTGGCCCAGGTGTAGTCGTACAGACCCTGCCAGGCGTAGTAGGTGCCGAGGTTGTCATTGCCCTGCACACCGTAGGAGACCTTGGCGGTCAGGTTGCTGAGCCAGGACGAGAACCTCTGCATAAACTTCTCCTGCGAGAGCCTCCAGGACGCTCCGACCGACCAGAAATTGCCCCAGCGGTCAGTCCTGTAGAATCTTGACGAACCGTCGGTACGCCAGCTTGCATCGAAGTAGTAGCGGTCCTTGAGACCGTAGTTCAGTCGGGTGAACCAGGACTCGATGCCGTAGTTGTTCGAGTAGCTGGAGTTTCCGGAGGTCGTGACGGCCGGGTCGAGCTCGTCGATTCCGTCCATTATCCCGGTCTTCTCACCCATAGCGTAGTTGAATCTGTAGCGGTAGTACTCGTGGCCGAGCAGCACCTTGACATCGTGCTCGCTGAATGTCCTGTCGTAGTTCAGGATCTGGTTGAACGTGTAGCTGAGGGTCCTCGTGTTGGTCTTGCCGAGACGGCCGCCCTGGTCGGCGGCGTTGCCGTGGTACTTGTCGTTGGTGACTGTGCGCTGGTAGTCGTTGAAGTCCGTTCCGAGGTTGGCCGTGAGCCTGAGACCGTAGAGCAGAGCGTCTTTCTTTGTCGTGCCGAGAGTGATGTACGATCTGGCTGACAGGGTGTTGCGGTAGTAGTAGGCCTTGTTGTTGAACAGCTCGGCCTTGGAGTTGAATCCCTGGGCGGTAGGACGGTTGGCGTAGCCGTTGTCGTCCTCGTCACCGTACTCGTACTGGAGGTTTCCGTACTCGTCGAGGATGTTGTTTCCGTTCATATCCTTCAGATAGACAGGATAGACCGGAGCCATAAACTGCGCCGTGTACCAGACGTTCGAGGTTGTCGAGCCAGAGAAGTTCTGGTAGTCGGCCTTCGTGTGCGAGTAGTTGGCGCTCATCCCGACCTTCATCCAGGAATTGGCCTGCGAATCGACGTTGACCCTTCCGGTGTAGCGGTTGAAGTCAGTGTTCTGGAGGATACCGTTCTCCTTGTAGTAACCCATAGAGATGAGGTAGTTGATCTTCTCGGTCGCTCCGTTCACGGAGAAGATGTGTTCGGTGCGCAGGGCCGAGTTGTCGCTGATCTCGTCCATCCAGTTCTCGTTCCAGGCGGCCACCGCGTCATCCTTGATCTTTCCGGTGGTCTGGTCGATCAGAGTCTCCCAAGTGTAGTTCTTGTAAGGGTTGTAATATTCAGGATTCTTCAGTCCGCCGATTGTCTGGCCGAGGTTGGCCGCGGCGTAGGCGCTCGCACCTTCGAAATCCATTCCCGTGCTGTACTGGGCGCTGTTGCGGAGGGACTCGTAGGTCAGTTCGACGAAGTCCTCCATCCCGACAAGGTCGTAGCGTTTGAGGGAACGCGAGGCTATTCCGGCGCTGCCCTTGTAGCTGACCACAGACCTTTCGCCGCTTCCTTTCTTTGTGGTGATGACGATCACACCGTTCGCTCCTCTCGCTCCGTAAAGCGCTCCGGCCGAGGCGTCCTTGAGGACTGTCAGGGACTCGATGTCAGCCGGGTTGATGGCACTGAGCGATCCGTCGTAAGGGATTCCGTCAACCACGTACAGAGGGGTTGAGACGGCGTTGACCGATCCTATGCCTCGGATTACGATCGAAGCCCCTTCGCCCGGCTGTCCGCCTCCGGATGTGACCTGAAGTCCGGCCACCGTTCCCTCGATGGATTTCGTGATGTTTCCGGTCACTCTTTTCTGAAGCTCGTCGCCCTTGACCACGGCGGCCGAACCCGTGAAACTGCTTTTCTTCGCCGTTCCGTAGGCCACGACCATCACCTCTCCGAGTTCGTCGTCAATGACATCCTCGGCGAGGATGATGTCGATCACTGTCTTACCGGCCACGCTGACCTTCTGTGTGACATAGCCGATGCTTGAGAATGTCAGCGTCGCCTCCGGGGAGATCCCTGAAAGGGACCAGGTTCCGTCGGCCGACGTGACTGTGCCGGTGGTCGTGCCTTCGATGAAGACACCGACTCCGACCAGCGGTGAGTTCTCGCTGTCCGTGACCTTACCCCTTACCGTGATGTTCTGGGCGGATGCCGACAGAACGCAGAGGACGGTCAGTACGGCGGCGGTGATTGCTCTCTTTATGCTATTTTTCATAATTTGTTCCGAATATGTTCATATTGTGGATGATTGTCCAAAGATCCTCGGCGGTCGCAGGGCTTTCCGTGACAGGAATCGCCTCAAGTCCGTCCAGTCTCAGGCCGACCTCCGAAGCGATGGCGTTCACCGCGAGGTTCTCGAAGGCGACGGTCGTTCTTGTCCTTGCTGATGCCGAGCTTGCTGTCGCCGCGGTGGTTGTGGCCGAGGCGCTCTTCGTGAGTTTGTCACCGGCTCTGTTCACGCCGGTAGCCATTACGGTGTAGGATGTCTCAGGCTCGACTGTCACCACAAGCGCCAGGCCGTTGCCGTTGATGTACTCGATGTAGGATGGATCCAGCTCGTTGCCTTTGTCCTCGATGATGGCAGGGTAGGAGGATTCCAGGATTCTAGCAAGCGCCGATGTCTTGACAATGACCAGTTTTCCCGACGCGATTCCGACTCCCTTGAGTACGCACGCCATCTTGGTCGATGTGTCCCCGTACCTCTCGTTGACCAATGCGGCGACGGAGAACCAGGTGTAGGCCTCGTCACTGGTCTTGGTGGTGATTGAGTTGACGGTCAGCTCTTCCTCTCCCGATGCGGAAGTCGCAAGCGCGGACATCGTGTAGGACACGCCTGAACTTGCCGGGGTAACGGAATTGTAGCCGTTGGCGGAGTTGAGCAGAGTCAGGTAATCCGACTTGACTGAGTAGCTGTAGGAAGTGTCCCTAAGGAACGCCTTGACGGCCTCCTCGTCGTAAGGGTCGCTGAAGACATTGTTGAATGTCGAGGTAGGGAGGAGGCGGTAGCGCACGCTCTGCACGTCGGTTCCCTTCCAGGTGGTCCACACGGAATTGGTCCAGCCGTAGCCGGTCAGTCCGAGGTACGAGTTTGTGATGAAGAAATTCTGGGTGAACCAGTCCGATCCGCCGTAGTTCGGGCCTGAGGACCATCCGGTCGCCGTGGTGGTGACCCTCTTTGTGTAAAGCCCTGTCGTGACGTTGCCGTCGTAGTCCATTCCGAAGGCTATGATGTCGTAGCTCATCTCGGACGCGAGACTGGACACTCCGATGGTGTTGGTCCCCATTTTCAGCACTGAGGCCATCGCGAGCCTGAGACTGATGCCCTTGCTCTTGGCGTACTCGATGATGGCGTTCCTGTAGCTTGCTATGATTGTCTCTTCGTCGTACTTCATCATTGTGGAGGCCGAGACGACATCATAGTAGTAGGTCGCGTCCGGAGTGGCATACACATCGAAGACAACAGCGTCGGCGAGAGTCCTCTCTGGCACGATCAGCAGAGACGGCACGTCCTCGGAAGAAGTCGTGAACCCTGCCTCGGCCGTTTCAGAGGCCGAACTGCCGCTGTTCTTGGCGGGAATCGCCCTGACAGTGAATATGTAGTCCTTTCCCTTCGCAAGACTTGTCAGCGTGACGCGGTTCCCGGCGGTGCTTCCGGTGATGTCGCCTACTGAATATTCATACTCGGCGGCTCCGGGTATGACGCTCCAACTGACGATGGTCTTGGAGGCGTAGGCGCTTCCGATAGTGATCGTCGGCTTCTCGAGAGGGCTGACGCTTGAAGTGCGGACGTGTACATACACCGGCTCTGAACTCTTGGCCGAGGACTCTTCGGCGGGGATCGCCTGAAGTCTGACGACATATTCAGTTGACGCTTCAAGTCCGCTGAATTCGAGGTACAGAGCGTCCGTGGAGGCAGTCTCCGCCCCGTCAAGGGCGTAGGTGTAGCTTTCCGCTCCATAGACTTTGCCCCAGTCAAGCCTGAAGCCTGACACCGTCACCTCGCTTACCTTTGCCTCCGGTGACTTGAGGGTCGCGCTTGGTGACTCCTCCTTGCTTTCCGATCCGCATCCGGCAAGCAGGAAAAGCGTGGCGGCCGCGGTCACGGCCGATTTGATTATTATTGAGGTTCTCATCATTCCACAGTGATGTTGACGGTCCTGACGGACTCGTTGCCGTCGGTGATCCTGATTACGGTTTTGCCTTTCCCGACTCCCTTGATTGTCATCACTCCGCCGTTGAGGCTGACTGCGGCGACGCCGTCGGCGGCCACGGTGTAGGTGAGGATGTCGGTCTTGTAGAAATAGTCGGCGAGGTCGATTGTCTTCTCTCCGCCGACGCTGAGGGTGATGTCCGGGATCTCGGCGACTTTCTTAACCGCGAGAAGCAGCT
>CAYZKZ010000044.1:0-21400 GCA_964479325.1 uncultured Muribaculaceae bacterium | reverse complement strand
CGGACAAAAACAAGGGAAACACCTCTTATTTTATTGATTATCAGCCGCTAAATGCTTTTTTAAGGAGCGACTAACTAATAGTAATTGATATTCATCGGTTTGGATATATTCATTATATTTGATAGTGGAAGTAAGATGGCAAACAAGGTATGAGACAGGATGTGCTATTTGAACATCAGCAATGGTCTATTTTTGTGGAATTTGTAGAATGAACCTTTCTTGATAGCGACTAAGAAATGAAAGAACCTTTATATGTAATCGGGTCGGAACCGCTGAGTGAATGGGAAGAAAGAAACAATCACCCTTCGCGCATTATTCTGACGGGAGATGTGTCTGCAGACACTTTCAGCGAGTGTGTCCGTGATTTTGACTACACCAAATACGAGCGGATCACTCTCGAAAAACTGACTGTGCAGGATGTGGTCGGAATGCGTGGCCGTGCTTGCAGCTATGTTGAGTATCAGTCAGAATTAGTTTATGAATATAGTGCAAGTTTCTCAGTCCTTGATAAACTTTACCTTAACGCAAACAACACCAAGACCTTCATTGTGTCTGACGGGAATGTGCTGTCCGCGGATCATAAGACACTTGTTCACACCCAGGAAGCAAATGAATTGATTGTTCCAGATTATGTTGAGCATATTGGGGACGGGGCTTGCTGCGGCTATGAGAAGATGTCTAAAGTCAAGTTGAACAACGGTTTAAAGAGCATAGGAAAGTTGGCTTTTGCCGACACTGGAATTGAGAATATAGATATGCCGGACACACTGGTGTCTTTAGGCGAATATGCCTTTGGAAGTGCCAACCTTCAAAAAGTCAGGCTGTCCGACTCCCTGAGGGGAATACCCGACGGATGCTTTAGTTTGTGTTTCTTGTATAACATAGTAATACCCAAAAGCGTTAAATATATTGGAGACAAGGCATTTAGAAGCCTTTTTGCAGACGAAATTGAGATACCGGAAGGTGTTGAACGAATCGGTTATGATGCTTTATCGTCTTTGATACGCATATCTTTGCCTTCAACGTTAAAAGAGATCGCTCCTGACTTTTACTACGAGGAGTGCATCGATGGCCCGGATTATCCTCCTTTCATCGAAGTGCATCCTGACAACAAGGTGTTTTTCTCAAAAGACGGAAGTTTATATTTCAAGGAGACTGGCGAACTTGCCATTGACAGCAAATATAACGGCATTGACGAAGATGATATTAGGTTTCAATCTGATGACGAGGATGACTGTTGAGCTTGACAGACACCTCAACGGGAGCATTTATGGACATATTCACACTTATCGGAAAAAACACTGCCGCTTGCCGATAACATCAGTACTCGCCTGACATCAACCGCAGATCATCGTGACACTATAACACCGGTCGCTTCGACAGGCTCAGCGACCGGTTCCGCATCAGGTATTGTTGTGTGCTGAACTTAACGGATAAGGGATATCTCACAGGTCTCGAAGTTGATTTCCCAGTGTGCGCCTTCCGCACTTTCCCAATGGTACTTCGCGCTTACACGATCCCACCAGGATTGGAAATCCAGTTTGGTTCTTCCCAAATCCATAATGACCTTCTCGTACAATTCCGCATTGTCGGCCGTTATGATCTTTGCCAACTCTTCAAGACCGTTCCTTCTTTCGAACAAACGCTTGATTTCATCTCTTTCTTCAGGCAGCACCTGCCCGACTACTTTTCTTTCCATTTTATTCTGTTTTCAAAAGGGTCCAAATAATCTATCTCTTTGATTTCTTCATAGGAAGCAAATATGTCTGAGTATTTTGCCAATGCCTTATGCAGTTTGCGGCTGGCATTTCTTTCAAGGTGCGCAACCACGCATTGCCTGTGACTTGGGGTATTGACCTCAAGTGTCGTATTTTTATTGAGCCAGATGCAGCGATGGCATTGGAATGCGTCACAATTGCGGCATATCGGTGAATGGTCAAGCCGATAAAGCTGCGGATTCTTTATGTTCAAGCCATTCTCAACGTCGCCTATAGAGCCGCACTTATCACATAGATAGAAAGCCGGACAGGCGTAGAACTTTCCGTCAGGGGCCAATGTTACAGTCGTCTCGCCAGCACCACAGTTGTTCATTTCTTTTAGCATAATGCGGTCTGTCAGCACATTGCATTGAGGCGTTCCGCCTTGTAAGTATAACGACTCGATCTTATTGTTCAGATGACTTAACACACTTTCATATCGGTCAAAGTCATTGTCCGTAAATGAGTCCACATCTGTTAGTATGATGTTCAGCCGTCTTGCGTATTCAAGGATTCTCTCCACCTTGACATATTCTTTGAACAAGGTCGCCTTGTCTATTCGCAAAATGTAAATCACATCATCATTGAACTCAAACCCTTCCGCCTCAGCAAGGTCGTTGAATACCACGGCATCAGCTTCGCCTGGTGCTTGCGCCGGTTTTATCCTCACGCAGTCAACATCTTCCAGTTCCTTGACGTACTCCTTAGAAAGGTCGCAGAAAGGATAAACTATCTGAATGTTCAGATTCTCTTTCATTCCGAACAGGATTCCTTTCCGGAGAGTCTCCAGTCCGATCAAGTTCCGTGCTTTATTATTATTTGTGTAATGACAATAAGAAGTCGAGGTGTCATCAAGCAATATCACCAAGTATTGAATCATAGAGCTTTCTTACTGTTTTGAATGATGGATTGTTGCGGATGGCAGGCATCCTTTTCCGCCGAATACAGCTTCATATTGAGCCGCCTCCAATAGTAGTTGTTAGCCCTGACTCTGGCCTTGTGCATTTTGCAAATCGCTGTTGATCTTTGGAATATGGTCGAAGTCGCCGCCGCATCATAGTTTTCTCCCTGACACCAGGCGCAGCCTTCCGCCACATCGCAGTCTATGCACTCTTGTGTTGATTGAGTACAGCGATCAAGTGTAAGGAACGGGCGAAGCCTGTCCTTATCGATTCCGTCTTTCACATTTCCTATTATCACCGCCTGCTTATTCCGCAATGAGTATTGAGCGAAACGTGTGCAAGGGTAAAAGTTACCCTCAGCATCAATAGCCAGCATCTTGCCCGCACCGCACCAATTCTGGTTCTCCAACCGACAGTCCATAGGCCTGCCGATGTCCTCATTGAAGAAGGAACAGAAATATTCTTTGTAGAACTCATCGTCGATGATCGCATCCGCCAGTTGAATAAGCTGATCCTCAAACAGTCTGTCGTCTCCGTCCTTCCAGACATCCTCGAACACGCAGTTTATGTTCACCTCGTGTATGCCCAATGAATACAGGTGAAGGACACTTTCTTTGATGTACGGAATGTCGGCACTGCTGATTGTCACCTTGGTGCTGGCATTAGGGAACTGCTTCAGCCACAACGGAATATTCCTAACCACGTCATCGTAAGATCCCCTTTCAGGGCCTTCGCCTTTCCAGATACGGTTCAGGTTATGCTTGCGCTTTGTCCCATCGATTGTTATTCCGACACTCAAATGATTGTGGTTCTTCTCAATGAAGCGCTGCACCTTCTCGGAGTCATAGTTGATGCCGTTCGTGGAAAACGAAAACCTGTAGGAGTTGAACCAATGATGGTTCCGGCGGTACATCTCTGTTTTCAGATAGTCGCAGATCTTGTCGATAAGGTCTATCTCAAGGAATGGCTCGCCACCGATGAAATCCCAGATGACGCTCTCCTCATTCATTTCCTTCTCGCATCCAAGAATATAGTCGATAGCCTCCTTGGCCACTTCCCACGTCATCCTTTCATTGGAGTTCTTTCCCACCAAGTAGCAATACTTGCAAGCCAGCTGGCAGTCCTTCGTCACTATGAAAGTGATCGACTTAGCCAGCCCGGCCTGCCATTGTTCGCTTCGCTGCCTCATAGTAATTTATTAAAACAGAGCAGCGGTTCCGGTGCAACTGATTCCGCACGAATTGCCGCACATATTTTGACAAGCACCTTGGCAGGTATTTTGACAGGACCCTTGGCAACCATAATTGCAGGTGTTGGCGCAGACAGATTTACAAGTACCTTGGCAATATGAACTGCAAGTACCTTGACATCTGCTAAGACAAGTATTTGTACAACTTAAAGAACATTCACCCTTACATAGTGACCCAGCGCAAGATCCCCCACAAGAGTCTCCGCAACCTGAAGCACAGGCACTTGAACACGAGCTGGAACACCGCTGCCCGCACGAACTGGAACACTTTTCCTTGCAAGTTGACGTGCAGTCTCCGGTGCAGCTTCCTTTACACTCTCCTTTACAGTTTCCCTTACAGGAAGCCGTACATAGTCCAGTACAACTACCGGGACAGTAGTCCTGCGGGATGGCCGAATCAGTTTTGAACTCGGCTTTGGTCTTTGCCGCTGGCAGAGTCATACCAACCAACATCGGAAGCGCAATGGTAAGCGCTTGTCGAAGGAATTGTCTTCTGTTTGTTTTATCTATCATGATCATACCATTTAACCATAGTGATATCAACGGCGAGTCCCACGTCGTCAAACCAGCAATTCATAACTGTCGGAGCATTTCTGTATCTTTTAAGCACCTTTATTGTGGCTTCTGCCCTTCTTTTAACAGTGTTCTCTATCCACTGCGGATGCGGAAAGGCTCGTAGCCTTCCCCCCTTGTATGCTTGGGTGAATACAGATTTGGCTGTGGGGTAAGTTTCAGAGACGTAGTATTCTACCCATCCATCAAAGACATCATCTTTAGTATTATAGTAATCAATTTGAACTTTAAGAAAATAGTTTGACGGCACTTCACCTGCTGGGTATATAATATAAATAGCAGGTGCCTGCTTAGAGATGCCATAGCTTATAAAATCTTCACGCCACCAATTACTCCAAAAGCCATCAACATTTACAGCATACTTCACCCCGCTTGGTTCACCAAACCAAAAGGTCCTTCCCGCGGGGCCACAAGAAAGCAATGTTGACGCAAGTAGGATCAGGGCGAGGACATTGAACACTCTCATTTTTTGATAGCAGAATCTTTTGATAGTCATTGTTTTTAGGATTTATAAAGTTAATAATGATTAGACTTTTTGTTTATTTCGCGGCCTGGGCGTTACTGAACGCATCTTGTGCTAAAGCATACGTATCAGGGAATAATGTTCGCCGGGTCACATTTATCCACTCAAGTTTCTTTAGGATGAAAGGCGCTAATGATTTGTGTATATCAACACAATGAATCTTAACCTTCAGATTCGGATCCTCTTCCAGAGGAGTGTTATAGTCTTCCGGCATATAATGTATAAAACAACCATCTTGTGCCACAAGATTCAGATTGGCTATTTTAATGACATCATTGAATAGATAGAACACAATATTCTTAAATGCCTTTATTGCAGATGAAGTCATTGTACGGGATAGAGTTTGTGCGGCTTTTTCTAACTCATTTTCAATTTGGTCAGCAGAATAACGTTTGTCATATTTTCCACTCGAGTTGCCGGTGCTGATGAAACCGAGCCTCATTTTGGCTAAACAAGAATCTTTAGACCCATTGTCCCATCTTAATATTTTATGAACCGCCTCCGATAGTTCGTTTTTGTCTTTTCTTGCGTTCCTTAATTTGTCACCTATATCGCTATCTTTACTTATTATTTGTTTGCTCGTATCACTTATGGTGCTGATAAACTGTTTCTTATACACGTCAAGGACGTTAGGAACTTCCTTACGGCCATCCTTGTCAATCCAATATAAAGAGAAATAATCATCTATATTATCTCCCCCGTTGTTAGTGTACTGAATATTACTCGCAGCCATCCACAATGCCACCTCATAGTTAGTAGAGAAATCTATTAGCGTTGTTGGCGCACCATAATGCTGAAGGAAACTTAAGTACAAGAAAACCGTTTCTTGAATGCCTAACTTTTTATAGTAAACTGGCAAAACACTGCTTTCCAGACACGACACCTCTCTTTCAATAAATAAACTTTGATTATCGCCATACACTTTTCCTGACAAAAATGCTCGTTGACACGATGAGAAGATTTTCCATTTAGCCTCTCCTACGCCTCTGAAAATGGAAGATTTCACAAATTCTTTCTTTTGACCATTATCCGTGCAAAAGAAATCGTTGAACTCTGATTCTCTTGTTATAGGCTCTTTCTGCTCCAAATATTGAAATTTAGAGTGTTTCGAATCAAGCTCATCATATTGTAGGATAGCACACATTTATTAAAGCAATCGTCTTCTCCTGACTCCGACGAGAACATTAACTGTTATACAAAGAAAGTGTGGAGTCGATTCGTTTACCTAGTAAGAGGCTCTGACAAAGCCCAAAAGCAAATAAACAGATACAATCCCCACACCTGTATCGTTGAGTGTAGGGAACACGCAAACGAATACAGATGAAAAGGTGTTGTCGTTCATCCTTGCTTTTTGGAAACTGTCAGATTTCTTACTAAGGATAGTGCGAAAACACTTTCATCAATATGTCTGTTTCAGGCCACTCGGTCTGAAACGTTGCAAAGATAATAATGTTTTCGGACTTTCCGCTCATTTTTGGTTGTTTCTTCACAAGTAGCAAGAGCATTGAGAGCATAACGCAATTCTTATGATCTACCTTTTTTGTTTTGGGAGTTATATAGTTGACTAAGTGATCCTGTCTGCAAATCAACGGCGTAATCAGACACCGATTACCCAAACGACTCGATGCCCCGGAGTTATCGCATCCCGGACATTGCTCTATGTTAACAACAGTTGAGCCGTGGCACTTAAGTCACGCAGAATGAATGCCTTAAGCCTTGTCCAGGTGCTGGATTTCAGGCTGGGGCAAGACACTTCCGTTTGATAATCAGTGTGTTATCTGCCACGAATTTACGATGACGACGGCAAGTATATGCGTTCTTTCTTTTGTGCAAAGAGTGCTGGCTGAGCCGGATCGCCGTCATTGATTCTATGAAATTGGCGAGTACGGTAATATGCCTTAGACAGCGGCCAGAGGCACTGTGGTGTACTTGAAATCGTGTCAAAGGACAGATTCGGTAACGGCCAACCGCTCCAGAGAGCACTCTGTTGGAGGATGGTGTCCCCGCCAATTTCACGTGCTTTCCTCCGCTGCCGCAAAGGGACGATGGATATATCGTTCACCAAAAATTGCCGTAAGGCTACCCTGACTGTTTTGTCTGTGGGCATATTCAACAGGAATCTTATAAAGCGACAGCGAAAGTATCCCTTACGACCGCCTTTCACGCCACGATCGCAAATGCGCCAAAAAGTATGGGTGTTTGAGATTTTTCCCTTGCTCCCTCCAAGATTCCGGCACGGCGGCTCGAAAGGCCCATTCTCAGAGGGTTGCCGTGTAGGCTTAGGCTATTTCAGCGCCTACGGAATTGCATCGGGTAATTTATCAATTAACTTATTACAAACGAATTACCCTTCAGTAAAAGCCATTCAGACCGCAAATCCGTCGGCGGAAACGAGCGTTTGCGGCACTATAGGGACACAGAATTGCGGCGGAGCGTGCGTCAGAGGTGGCCTGAGAACTGGGTGGAGCGCAATTCTGTGCGTTGCCTCAAGGAACAGTGGTTAGCCAACTCCTATATAGTTCCCTTTGATTTTAGTGAATTTCACAAATAACCGTGGCACTTAAGTCACGCAGAATGAATGCCTTAAGCCTTGTCCTGGTGGCGAATTTCAGACCATGACGAACTTCATTTAGCTGATAATCAGCGTGTTGTCCGCCATAAGTCCTGTTCAACATCGGCAAACTTTTTTCAGGACTATACACTCAACTTTCTGCTATGAATTTGGCGGGGACGGCAGTACGCCTTAGATGGCAGTCAGAGGCACTATAGTGTCCTTGAACTTGTGGTTGAAGACGGAGTTGGTAACGGCAAACCGCCTCTGAGGGCCTTCTGCTGGGGGATGGTGTTCCCGCCAATTCCAAGTGTTTTGCCACTGCTGTCGCAACGCGGGAAGACATAGTAGAATTAAAAGCCTCCGTATCCCTATCCGTACTGAGGATGAAGGTGGTGAAAGGTATTGGAAATGATCAATCCTGGCTCAGCGGCACGGGGCGGATGCGGGATATTCCTGAAACGGGATATTCCTAAATTATTGCTGGGGTGACGGAGCAGGCGGGGAGGAAGGTGCCGAGAAGGTCGGAGGCCTTTATCTTGACGAAGCAGCCGGGGGTGCCGTCGGTGCAGCAGAAGGTGTCGGCTTGCAGGATTTCGCGGTCGATGACGAAGGTCACGTCTTTCGCCGAATCGAGGCAGGCGCTCAGCACCGTCGTGGCGCCGTGTTCCGTCCCCGCTATTTCCCTAAGTTTTTCCTCCGAGGCGAAGGAGACCCTCGGAATCCCCAAGGCCTGACCGAAATCACGGGTCACGAAAGGCTTGTCATCCCTCGTCACATAGAGGTAGAACTTCGTCTGCTGCCGGTTGCAAAGGAATATGCTCTTGACGATCCTGCCTCCGATTCCGGCATTGATGTTCTGACAATCCTCCATCGTGATTCCGGGATCGGTATCTACCCTCTCGAAAACGATTCCAAGTTTGGCGAAAGTCTCATAGACCTTTCTCTGCAACGGCGTGGAGAATGTCTCCGGGGCAGAGCGCTTTATCTCACTGACGTAGAACATAATCAGAAAGAAATCTTATTCAATCGTCATATCAAACTGGTCGCAGGCTCCGGTCCTGTGGGCAAGATGCCTGGTGGATGGGGAGATGCCGAAGAGCGGTGAATATGTCCGAACCTTAATCGTGTGGCCGTCCGGCATAAACTCAAGGATTCTGAGCCAGCCGTCGCCGCCGTTGCCTTCCCAGCCACCGCCGAGAATCTGGACGTTGAACATCATCTGATGGACATTGCGGCCGGCCTCGTTCTTGTCAACGCGATAGGCCACCGAGTCCTCGAAGTCGCCAGGCTTGCCGGTGTGGCCGCAGACGACCAGCACCACATTAGGGCAGATGGACACGAACTTGTCCCAGAAATCCTTGCCGGAAGTCTGAGGAGTGATCTTGTAGTTAGTGTTGCTTGTGTAGGCCGCCGAGCGCTGCTTGAGGTAGCTGTGAGTCATAGCGATCACCTTGTGGTTCACGTACTTTTCCTCGCAGGCCAGTTTCCTCGCCCACTCCAAGACCTCAGGACGGGGAGCGAACTCGGTCGTGATTACGAGGATGTCGCCCCAGTTACCGTCGTGGAACTCGAAAGCGGCGTTCTCCATCGAGATGTCACCGTTACGGTTGGGGAAATCCGCCACGAGGCAGTCGCACCAGCAGGAGTTGCGCTCGAAGGGGAAATATTCAGGAAGCTTCGTCCTGCCGTTCTCGGCCTTCTGGTAGCCATAGTCGTGGTTGCCGCCGCAGATGATGTAAGGCACTTTTCCGTCCAGACGGGCCATCGAGCGGGATGCCGACTCCCACATCTCCCGGCTGGTCTGATTCAGCATCTTTCGGTTCATCGTGATGTTCTCATTCTGCTCCACAAGGTCCCCAGTGCAGAGAACCGCCTTGATTTTCAGGTGATCCACATTATCGGCGATCCAGGCGGTGCAAAGCTCGAAGATAGGCTGGTTGATGTCGTACTTGGTGTAGCCCTGCGGGTCTCCGAGAACTATCATAGAGAAGGAGCCAGCGTTCTCAAGATTCTGACGGTCGGCCCTGTCCTGAGCCATCAGCGTGCAGGCTCCGCCGATTGACAGGCAAAGAGCCACCAAAAGTTTGATGTGTGTGTTCATTTTCGTGTCGAATGATAAGGCAAAGATAACTATTTTGCCAGACATTCGGTGTCCTCGGTCACCCACTCGGCGGGATTCTGAGGGAATATTCGTAAATTGCGTTTGGTATGTACAAAATCAGCATCTGGAGCGGAGGGTCCGGGCCGCTGCCTACGGTCTATTCGCATTCAGTGGCCGGAGACGGACACAATGTCTGGGAAGCCTGCAAGAGGATAGGCTGCCCGGACTTCAATCTCGTGTCCATTCACGACTTTGATTTCGAGGGAGAACTCACGCCGTGGCCAGCCCCAGGGGTAAGAAAGGGACAGCCACCTTTCAAGGGAGGAGCCGAGGAGCATCTCGCCGAGCTGGTAGGGCGGATCTTGCCGGAGGCCGAGGCCTCGCTGCCAGGCGAACCGCTGTTCAACGCCGTGGCGGGATATTCATTGGCGGGACTTTTCGCTCTTTGGTGCTTCTGGCGGACTGACCGCTTCGCCCGCGCCGCGTGCGGCTCAGCGTCATTCTGGTATCCCGGATTCATTGAATATACCGCCTCGCATCCGATGGTACGCCGACCCGATTTCGTCGCTCTCTCGCTCGGCGACAGGGAAAGTGGCACGAGGCATCCCGTGATGAGCCGGGTCGGGGAATGCACGGACAAGGTTCTCGAACTCCTTGACGCTTACGGCGTTCCGCACGACTTCGAGATCAACCCCGGCAATCATTTCACCGATCCTGACCTCCGCCTCGCCAAGGTCATCAAGAGGATGCTCGTCGGGTGACCACGCCGCCAAGGAGGCATCGCCTCGGATAACCGCAACACTGACTCCCCGCTTCTTACTTCAACTCAGACACCAGCCACCCGACACACTGGCTGGACCGTGCCGTAAACCCTTTCCTCCTAACAATCAGCACATTACAGATCCGTGCCATTCCAAACGACCCGGCACAGCTCCACAAACAACTCACTTGCAAAGAGTTAGCGTTCACAGTGACATTTTGTCCAGTGTAGGATGCAAGGAATGATTATTGCGGGATTTGGATAAACGGTTAGTTAGCGCGGCGGGCAATCGCCGGATGAACGAATATATTCATAGAAGGCAATTGCCTGCCGGTTTGAAAAGAATTGAGAAATGAATAAAACATGTAGATTGGTTGCGCTTTCCGGGATGGCGGCCGCAATGTTAGTGTCCTGCGGAACAGCGAAAAAAAGTTCGGAGAACAAAGGTATGCAGATCAGCAGAGACGAGAATATGGAGGACATCGACAGCGGATTCCTGATCCTGACAGACACGCAGAGGGATCTTTTGAACAAGAACAACACATTCGCAGTCAATCTGTTCAACAAGGTGTCCGGAATGGACTCAAGAGTCATCTCCCCGCTGAGCGTGACCGGCCTGATGACCATCCTCGCCAACGGCGCCGACGGCGAGACCCGCCAGGAGATCCTGAACACGATCGGCTTCAACGACGCCTCGATGGACGAGATCAACGCCCTCTACGGCTACCTCGTCAAGAAGGCAGGCAATCTGGATCCTTCCACGACGGTCAACATTGCCGACTACATCGCCGTGAACAAGAACAACAAGGTCAAGGATGAGTTCAAGAACACGGTCAGCGAATGGTTCGACGCCGAGACGGGAAGCCTTGACTTCACCTCGCCGAAGAGCGCCGGGATCATCAACAACTGGTGTTCCAGACACACGGACGGGATGATCCCGAGAATCATTGACAATGTGGAGCCAAGCGCTGTCGCCTACCTGCTCAACGCCATCTATTTCAACGGTTCCTGGACCGACAAGTTCGAGGCCAAGGAGACCAAACTGGAGCGCTTCAGGGGCTACACCCGCGACATCAAGAAAGTCAAGATGATGCACCGGAATGATGAATATTCCTACACATCCAACCAGACTTACTCCGCTGTGAGGATCCCTTACGGCGACGGCACTTTCGCGATGACGGTTCTGCTTCCGAACGAGGGCAAGTCGATCGACGATATGATGAAGGTTGTCAGCGCCAAGGAGATCGCCAACCTCGGCCGCTCGATGGAGAGCCGCAAGGTCGATCTGAAGCTTCCTAAGTTCACGACCGAGACCGAGCAGCCTCTGAACGAAGTCATCGCCGCCCTCGGCGCTCCGACGATGTTCCGGAACTCCGCCGACTTCAGCAACTTGGCGGACGGGAATATGTTCGTGTCTAAGATGTTCCAGAAGGCGAAGATCGAGGTGAGCGAGGAAGGCACGAAGGCCGCCGCAGTCACCGCCGCGATAATGACGATGTCCGCCCTCGCCCCGGAGCCTCAGCCGGTCAACTTCCACGCCGACCGTCCGTTCGTCTATCTGATCAGCGAGTCCAACACCGGCGCCATCTACTTCCTCGGCCAGTTCACCGGCAGCGAGATCTAAGGCCGGCTGTCGCGCGGTTTAGCGTGCGGAAGGAAGTTGCGGAACACCGAACGGTCGGAGGAAACGGCGCTAACAGAGCGGATAGGACGGCAACGGGATGCTGCCGTCCTATTCAAGGAGAAGGTGGCGGGTGACATAATCGCGGATGTAGGATTTCAGGGTCTGGGAGTCTTCGGTGTCCAGTATCTCGATTTGGTCAGCGATTCCTACGTAGAAACGCCTTACGGCGTCGAGGCCGTGGAGGGTGGTGTCAAGAATCCATTTATCGCTTCCGTCGGCGGCGGGGTAAAGCTCGGAGGCGGGAAGATTCTTGGCATCGGAATATTCCTCCTTCAGATTGTTTAGAGCGAAGATGCTCATTTTCAACTTTATGTGGTAGTTGACATCCGGGTTTATCCAACGGAACACATCGGCTTTTCCTTCAGGGAAGGAACGCGAGTAGCCGGAATCCTCAAAGCCGGTCTCGATGCTGTCTATTCTTGACAGGCGGAACTCGCGGCACTCCTTCTTGCCGAAGTCGTAGGCCCAGAGGTTCTCATCGTTGCAGACCAGATTGATCGGAGCCACAAGCCTGTCCTGCACCAGGTTGCTGCTACCGCTCGCATAGTTCTTCAGTATCACCTTCTCCTTTCTGTCTATGGCCTCGGTAAGGGTCAGTATGAACTGTTCTATCTTGCCTACCCTGCGCAGGTTCATAAGACGCAGTTCCTGCTCGTGCCTGTTCATCGGCTTGGTCTCCACCCCGTCCCTCACATACACTACCCCGGTCTGCCAAGAGTTGTCGGTGTAGAGTTTGGCGATCTCGAACTCCGAAGGCTTGACCGTGATCCGGATAGCGTCCAGATCCTCGGTTGGAGCGATGGTTATCAACCCGCGGACTCCCGGCTTGAAATAAAGTTCAAGCTCGTAATTAAGGAAACGGCAGTACGAGTCAAGATCCTTAGGCTGAGGAACTTGATGATGCAGCAACCTTGTCCTGTACTTATTGACCGTGTCAAAATTACGGCTGAACCAGTCGATGTCCGCACTCAGACCGTAGCCGCTGTCCACAAGAGGCTCCCCGCTGTCACTCACACCAAGATAAACAACTCCACCGTCCTTGTTCAGGAATCCGCACACCGCCTCAAGCACCTGGCCGCGTCCCTGCTTGAAAATGTCAGGTTTGCCGTCCCTGTTGAAGAACACATAGGACGACTTGAACTCAACGTTCGCAAGCTCGCCTTTTCCATACTTCCCGCCACCTTTGGCGATGTCGCCCTTGAAATGGTCACCGACACCAAGAAGCGAACAGATCTTCCTGCGTATCTCCTCCAAAGAGGCTTTCACGCAATCAGGGTTGCTTCTGACAAGGGAATATGCAAGGAAGAGTTCCGCCAACTTCCGGTCTCCTTCCTCGGTCATCCGCTGCACAATCGAAGCCACCTCACTGATCTCCATCTGGTTTCCGATGCCGCAGAGCAACTTTATTATCATCCTCCTCCGCTCAGTCAGCCCCTGCCCGTCAGGACGCTCACGGACATCCAGCCCCTCCGCCATCCTCAGACATTGGCCAAGAAACTCGGCTTCGGTCATCGAGTTCCCGCACATCGGCTTGTCACCGATAACATTGAACAGGAAAGCCGAACTGATGATGTCCCGGTACCGGGCTATGGACGAACGCTCCTTTGAGAGAGACAGTATTATCCCCAACTGACGGACAATCTCAATCTCCGCCCTGTCAGCACCTGTTCCGAAGGAAAGGATTCCACTGGAACGCGCCAGCACCGCATCCTCATCCGTCACGAAATCAGAGAGGACTTTCTCCTCGTCAAACTTCGCCGGAGCCTCGGAATATTCGAACTCAGGCACGGCCATATTGATGAAAAGACTGTTGCCCCAATTCCGCAAAGACTGGGTATAGACCTTGACGATGTTTCCCTTTTTAAGACTGTCATCATCATACATCAGACCGCCGTAGCCATTGTCAGAAAGAAGGATCACCCTGTCCTTATCCTCTGTCTGCCCGTTGAAGAAAAAGCTCACTCTCGCCTCATAGACCCTCCTTTGACGGCAATCCTTTTCAGCCCTGTCATTGGCGTACCTCAGGTAGGCGTCCCTGATGGAGAACAACGGAACGTCACCGTCCTCAAGCAACACAGCGCCCTCAATGCAGTCACCATCATAAAGATAGGGATACAAATCATAAGTGTAGAGACCTTTCACCAATTCCTCATAACAGATCTCGCATCTCCCGTCATAGTCAGCGTCAAGGGCGACGCAAGTGATTATGTTCCCGGATAACGTGAACTTCCCGACAGTATAAGACCGTCCTTTAACCAACCGATTCCGACTCTTGGCGGGACGTTCCTTGGCCGACTTGTCCTGTGACATAAGGAATAGTCTGGAGAAATCCTCAAGCGGCGCGATCTGGTCCACCTCCGAAGCTTTCAGTCTCTCGTCCCTGACATCCCTGGTGCAGATTTCAACAGCCCCGTCGTGACCGGAGAACGACTTGACTGTCTGCCTCCACACAGGAGCGGAGGACACGGCGATGACTCCGTTTTTTATGGTCACGGATCCTGCGGCATTGACAACCAGCGGATCAAGAGGGCTGTTTCTGTCAAAAACAGCGTTTTGCGCCAGATTGTACGCTATCATCTCGACTCCGAGGGTGTTCTCCAGCTGCAACAAGGTAAATCCAGGATATGTCATAGCATAGGAGCAAGCGTCGGCGGCTATGCGAAGAAGATTGCAGTCGGAGTTCTGAAGGTAAGCGATATATTCAAGAAGAAGCAGGGTCTTTTTTCTGATTTCAGTTCTGGATCTGGTCTCGCAGAGAAAGACAAGGCAACAGGCTGTGATGACGGCCGCCTTCGTTATGCGCCGCCGGTCCTCCACAGTCATTCCGCCTCCTTTGGCCCCGATGCGCCTGCATTCATCCAACTCGGACTCCGCGATGGCGCAGAGGCAAGTCATAAGTCCGGTTGTTGTCAACTCAACGGACGATTTCGCCGCCCTCAACACAGAAACGAACGAGTTGATTTCCTCAGGTGCGGTTTCCCTGTACTTATTCTGCAATTCAGTCAAAGTCATAGTCTATGTTTTTTCATTTCCCAAATAAGAGTCCGTGGCAAACAATCCATAAAGTTAGCACATTTCTGGATTCCGCGTACTCTTTTCAAGTGGCAACGGACAAAAATCGACCATATTTTAGTAATTTCGCACCGCGGACATAACAGAATATTCTAAAATGAACAGAAAAACAGTTATATGCATTTCCTTGGTCGCGTTGGTCGCCGGATGTCGGTCTGAAAGCGGCAAGGAAGAGATCAGGATTCCGGAGAAAACAGAGTTTACCATCACTTCCGACTCCGGCCTGCCGATAGCGGATTGGAAGGAAGGAGACGCGGTGGACATTTTCGGGGAGGACAACAAGGCCTGCGCCTTCACAGTCACCTCAACCGACGGGAAAGGCGCGGAGATCAGTGGCACAATACTCAGAACCGACACCTACGTTTTCATAAACCCCTCATCCACAAAGTACAACAGTTTTGACGGGAAGACGTTCACGGCAAGGCTCGAATCCGTCCAGGAGGCCATCGAGAACGCATCCGACCCGTCCTGCGCCATCGCCGTGGGGACTTTCACCGGCAAGGACAACGGGTTCACGGTAAGACCTCTCGTGGCGTACCTTAGGTTTAAGGGAACATTCGACGGACACGACATAGAATCCGTCTCATTCGTTGTGGATGGCAATTACGTCGCCGGAACAATCGGAATCGGCACGGAAAACGGGACGACGACGATAACGAGGAACGGCGGATTCAAAACGGTTGTTCTGAAGAAAAGCGATGGATTCCTCAAGGAGAATGTCAACTACGTTATGGCGTTGCTGCCGGGAGTGTATAAAAACGCAAGGCTGGTTGTGAAGGACGACTCAGGTGACAGTCAGGAGATAAGCCTCGGAGACTTCACCGCCAAGGGCGGAGCCGTAACCCAACTCTCGGACATCAAACTGGACGGGGACGGTTGGGAAGGCTCAGAGGGGCCGTACAAGTACGCCACCGGCGTGATCAAATGGAACGACGGCACTCCGGCCAAGGGGGTGAGCGTCAGCGACGGGTTCAACACGGCGGTCACCGACGCATCCGGAAAATACAGAGTCACAACCTCTTCCGACACAAGGTACATCTACTTTTCCTACCCAGAGGACGCCAAAATCACGGTCAAGGACGGCTGTCCGGAATTCTTCACGAAGTACGACAATATGAGGAAGGAGTACAATTTCACTCTTACCCGGCAGAATGTAGAGAAGGAGTTCGCTCTCTTCGCGCTGGCCGACCCACAGGCTCACTACGAGGCCCGCAGCCCCCAGAAAAAGGCCGACACCGACCGATTCCGCGATGAAAGCGTCCCCGCCATCAACAAGGTGATAGCGGAGCAGAGCCTTCCTTGCTACGGAGTGACCTTGGGTGACATAGTATATTCAGAGGGCAGCAGAAACTCGAATCCTGGGATGACGAGGATGCGGGATCATTTCGGACTGGTGAATATGCCTGTGTTCCAAGTTATGGGCAACCACGACTACACTTTCTTCAGCGCTTCGAAGCCACTTAAGACCGATGAAGGCAGCAGTGACCTCAACCTCAAGGCCCAAAGGGTATTTGAAGACACGTTCGGGCCGGTCAACTACTCATTCAACAGAGGTGACATCCACATTGTCTGTATGAAGAACGTCCAGTACGACAGCAACACCGACTGGTCGTCGTACCATTGCGGCTACACCAACGCACAGTGGAAATGGCTCAAAGACGACCTTGCGAATGTGCCCAAGACCAAGGCTGTCATCCTTTGCGGGCATATTCCTGTCGCCGGCAACCAGTCTAAGGATCACGTGAGCGATGTCTTGGGACTGATCTCCCAATACCCTGACTCCAAGGTGTTCTCAGGCCACACCCACTACTACAGAGGCTACCCGAACACCAACGGAAGCGGCATCTACGAGTACATCCACTCCGCCGTCTGCGGCCAATGGTGGTGGTCGAACATCGAGGGAGACGGCTGCCCGAACGGCTACAAAGTCTATTATATGAAGGACAGGACCATCAGGGACGCATTTTTCATCGGCGTGAACGAGATGATGAACACAAGGGACTACCAGATGAGAATCTACAGGGGCAACCTCACCAACGGCGGCAAGTACGCCTACTTCAAATGGATGAACAGCGCCTCAAGCATTCTAATCAACATCTTCAACGGCGATTCAAGATGGAGAGTCGATGTGTACGAGGACGATGTTAAAACCGGAGAGGCGACCCTTATGTCGAACTCAAAGAAGACCTACTCCTCCGTCACGGCCGGGCAGACCTACGAGATCCCGACCAGCAGCAACCAGGACTGGTGGGCCATCGGCTACCACATCGGAGTCGTCGGCCGCGGCCGCACCTCAACCTCCTACTACACGAATATGTTCCATCTGTGGAAATACAACCTCAAAAACCCGGACGCCAAGGTAAAAGTCGTAGCCACAGACCCTTACGGCAATGAATATGTCTGCTCGGACATCGTGGAGGATGACTCCTGGTACCCTTCCTACATCAAGGCCCTGTAAAGAAAGGGCTTGAAGGGTATTTTGAATATTCAAAAAAGTTTGATAACTTTGAATCGTCGCGCGGCGTGCGACCGGAGGGTCATTCCTCCGGACGGAGACCAACCTCCGACAGACGCAAGCCAAGACGACGCACCGGTCCCATAGCTCAGTTGGTTAGAGCATCTGACTCATAATCAGGGGGTCGTAGGATCATGCCCTACTGGGACCACAAACAATAAAGGAGGCCGAATGGTCTCCTTTTGTTGTTTATGCGAGCGCGACACTTCGACAGGCTCAGTGACCGCACTTCGACAAGCTCAGTGACCGCACTTCGACAGGCTCAGCGACCGCACTTCGGCAGGCTCAGTGACCGCACTTCGACAGGCTCAGCGACCGCACTTCGGCAGGCTCAGCGACCGCCGGTTCAGCGGTCGTCGGATAATGGGCAGGAGTTTTTCACCCGTCAGAACAACCGCGTCAAGTCCATAGTCAAAAATTCTTCGGCATTGATTCCGCCGTCACCTACAATGAATGATGATGTCGGTTTGAACAGTTCTCGGAACTTGTCCAGACCCGTTGTCCGTTTTTCAGCATTGCTCTTGACCTCTATGGCGACGAGGGAGTTCTTCTTCCGCAGTACAAAATCCACCTCGTCATTGCGCTCGCGCCAATAGAACACTTCGAATCGGTGAACAAACGCCTGACTGACAAGATATGCGCCGATCCCAGACTCGAATGTACGTCCCCAAAACCTGCGGTCGAGAATTGCCTGTCCAAATGACAGCGGACTGTACACCATCTTCAAAGCATTGTTATAAACCTGAAGCTTAGGGATGCTGGCTCTTCGCCGGGCTGTGTCCACACTATATTTCTGAAGTCCGCACAACAGACCGCTTTCACCTAAAAGATTCAGATAACCGGAGAGGGTGGATGTGTTTCCGGCATCCTGCAATGCCCCCAACATCTTGTTCAACGACAGAATTTCTCCGGAATATGCCGCCCCAAGTTCGAACGTCTGACGCAAAAGAGCCGGTTTTCCGATCGGCGTGTCCATCAGTATGTCCTTGTTTATGGTAGCATCGATGATGGCTGACTGGATATACTGTTGGAAACGGTCTTCGTCGCCTATCAGGGACGCGGCTCCTGGATAGCCCCCATAAAATATATACTGGTCAAGAGACCATCCAAAGCAGTCTCTCATCTCAGCATAGCTCCAGTGGCTCATTCTTATTTCCTCAAAACGACCGGCCAATGATTCTGAAAGACCTTTCTCAAGCAGCACCCGGCTGCTTCCAAGAAGAAGAACCTTTATGTTCAGGTCATTGAAGGTGTCATCATCCCATTCCTTTTTCACAGCCTCACTCCAGTTCGATATTTTCTGAATCTCGTCAATCACAAGGATGACACTTTCCCATCCGTTGATCCTTTTTAGACCGCGGACGGCCTCCCAACAGTTTGAGATCCAAGCAGTGTTTGAGGCCGGCACGTTGTCGGCAGAGTAGAGTTGGAAAGGCGAGTCCAGTTCCTTCAAGACTTGCTTCACCGCCGTGGATTTTCCAACTTGACGTGGTCCCATTACGACTTGGATGAACTTTCTCGGTTCGTCAAGATGACTTTTAATGATTTGATACTCAGATTTTTTGTACATTACTTTACATTTTACGCAGCCGATTGAGAACATTTACGCAATACAAATGTAAGTAATTTGTCAGAGAATCACAACCTCGACTCACCAACGACGTGTCGAAGTGTCTCTCGCAAAAGACGTGTTCGGTGTTTTGTCAGACCACGCCAGCCACTGCGGCACTTCTATGGTTGGTGCGCTTCGACAAGCTCAGCGACCGCACTTGAACAGGCTCAGTGGCCACGCTTCGACAAGCTCAGCGACCTATCGAACCACAGGCTCGGTGATCGAAGCGACCACACACAATGTGCGGCCACAAAAAATCTACTTCACGCGAAGTTTCTTGCCGAGGCGAAGGGTGGTGGTCTCCTTGATGCCGTTCAGGCGGCAGAGGGTCTTCACTGAGGTGTGGTACTTGCGGGCGAGAGCGCCGAGGGTGTCACCCTGACGGATGGTGTGGTACTGGGCGGCGGCCTGAGCCTTTCTCTCGGCCTCGGCCTTCTTGGCGGCCTCCTCCTTGTCCTTTGCGTCACCCTCAAGGATGTCGATCTCCTCCTGCTCGCTCTCAGGGACATACTTGCTGTTGGCGTTCAGGTACTTTTTCTTAAGCACGAACAGCCTGTGCCTCAACGTTCCCGAATTAAAGTCAATAAGCCACTCAGGATCAAAGGCGTAGCCCTTGTAACGTGTCTCGAAATGGAGATGCGGCCCGGTCGAGCGGCCGGTCGAGCCACCGAGACCGATGATCGTCCCGGCGTTCACCCACTGGTCATCCTTGACATAAATCTTGGAAAGATGCCCATAGAAAGTCTCAAGCCCATTGTCGTGGCGGAGAACCACAAGATTGCCGTAGCCCTTGTAGTACCTTGAGATACGAACCTTGCCGTCAAACGCCGCATACACAGGAGTCCCCGTGTGCAAAGGCAGGTCCACACCCTGATGCCTGCGCCTGTGGCGGTAGCCGAACTTCGAATAGACACTGTTCTGGTGAGGACACTTGTACTCACTCAGCGTGTCAACAATCCAAAGGGCGATCTCATCAGGAAGTTCCCCGAGGGAAACGTGGTAGGGATCAGGATAGTCGTGAGTCCAATACTCGTTGAAAATCTGATGGTCGCGGGCGTAGCTGGAATCCTTGAAGTACTTCCAGGTGTTGTCCGAGAGAAGAAGGATCTTGATGTGCGGGTCAGCCGTGTCAATCGTGTCCAGAGCCTCGGCCTTGGAAAGATCCATCGACTGGACAGACTCCCTTGAGATTCTCGGAACAAGAATCTCCGCCTGCTTCTTAGTCTTAATCGTCGTGTCCTGTGCCATCAACGGCGCAGAAAGAAGAACCGACGCGAGAGTCACGGCGATGACTCCCGCCAAAAATCTACCGCAATCCATCCGTCTAAAGTTTAGCCCCGAACCTCTCGATGAGAAGTTTCTTTGTCTCATTAACCTTTTTCTCAAGGAGCGCGTCGGACGTGGCCTCGCAGATGAACCTCAGATAAGGCTCGGTGTTGGAAGGACGGATGTTGAACCACCAGTCCGGGAACTCTACCCTGTAGCCGTCGAAGTCCATCTCGGCCGTCGGTTTCTCATTGGTGACGAAATGCTCCCTGACAGCGTCCATAGCCCCCTTCTTGTCCTCGATCCGGAAATTGATCTCTCCGGAGTTCTGGTAGCGGGCGATCTTCCCGATTAGCTCGTGAAGGGTCACACCTTTCTTCTTCATTGAAGCCACCACCCTGAGAATCAGCATAGAGGCCAGCAATCCGCTGTCGGAGTAGAAGAAATCGCGGAAATAGTAGTGTCCGGCCAGCTCACCGCCCCAGACTCCGTCAATGTCACGGAGTTTCTTGGCGGCGAAGGCGCGGCCGACCTTCCAGGTCGCCATCCTGCATCCCATCGGAGTGAGGTACTCCCCTACCGCCTTGGAGCTGCGGATGTCCTGAAGCACAATGCCTGTCTCGTGCCTCTCGTCGATGAAATAGTGTCCGAGAACGGCGATCATCAGGTCTGGAGAGACGAATTTGCCCTCGTTATCCACAAACATAACCCTGTCGGCGTCACCGTCATAGATCACACCAACATCGGCGCCTGTCTTGCGCACGAGAGCCTGAAGCGGCTCGACATTCTTAGGAATCAACGGGTTAGACTCGTGATTCGGGAAATTACCGTC
>CAYZKZ010000043.1:0-21497 GCA_964479325.1 uncultured Muribaculaceae bacterium | reverse complement strand
TTACCGTGGCGCTGAAGTCTGATTTTAACAGCCATTGTGAATCTGTTTTAAATTGTTGAAATAATATAAACCTTTATCCTCCAACTCGTGGAGGTTTGCAAAGATACAAATTATTTAATTTATCATCGAAAAAATTTTGGTAATTCAGGAATAATTCCTATTTTTGCAATCCCAACACAAAGGGAGACATACTTGCGGTAGTGGTGAAATGGTAGACACGCTACTTTGAGGGGGTAGTGGGCGCAAGCCCGTGTGAGTTCGACTCTCACCTACCGCACAAGAAAGCCCGACGGATTTTCCGCCGGGCTTTTTCTGTGTCCGTCCGCGGAGTCATTCTGTCCGCGGGTCGGCAACTTATAAAAAAAAGAACCCGGCAATTTTGCCGGATTCCTTTTTTTAGTTTATCGTTTCCGTTACTTGTAGTACTCGGCGAACTCGATGTCCTTGGTGGCCTTCTCTGCGAGAGCCTTGTCCTTCTTGGCTACTGAGTCAAGCCAGGTCTTAACCTGATCGAAGTTACCCTGACGGGCAGCGATGATGGCTCTGAGGTAGTCAACCTTGGCGTCCTTGCAGTGGGCTGCCTTGGAAGCCTTGTCAAGCTGGTCGGTGAGGATGTAGGCGAGAACTGTGTTGTGGCAGCATCCCTTAACGTCCTTGAGATCCTGAACAGCCTTGTCGTAGTCACCGGTAAGGATGTCAACAACACCGATGTTGGCCTTTGCGGCGTCAGTTCCGGCTTTCTTGAAGTTCTTGGCGGCAGTCTCGTAGTCACCCTTGCGGAGAGCGATCACACCCTGTGCGTTGGTGAGCTCGGCGTCCTTGGTCTCGACGGCGGCGAAAGCGTTCTCGGCCTTCTTCACGTCACCGGCGTTGAGGTAGGCGACACCGAGGTTGAATCTTGCCTTGTCGCTGTCGTACTTGTTGATGGCCTTGTTGTAGAGCTTAACCTTGCTGTCAAGATCCTTGCTGAGGGCGGCTGCGTGCAGGAGGGCAGGCTCGTCAAGAACGTCGATGTTGCTCTCTACAAGCTCGGCAAGCTCGTCGGCGGTGTAGTTCTTGAACTCAACGTTGGCGATGAACCTCGCGCGGCGGAGCTCAGGAAGGATACCACTCTTCAGCTCGGTGTAAACGGATGACATATTCTTGATCTCGCTCTCGCGTACGGCTGGATCGCTGTACATAGAAAGGACTCGGAGGATAAGGTCCTTGTCCTCGATGTCGGAGTTCTGGACAAGCTCCTGGAAGCCTTCCCAGTCCTGACCGATGCTCTTAACCTCAGGGTCAGCGACATCCTTGCCCTTCATCACCTTGTCCCAAGCCTTGTCGGCGGACTTTGAACGTCTCTCTGAAAGAGTGTTGTTGAGCTTCTCGCCACCGTCAGGTGAGGCGTAGGCTACAACCTCGGTTCCCACGAGGGTCTTTCTCTCGTTGGCCTTGATCTCCTCAAGAGCGCTCTGGAAATCCTTGATGGACTGTCCCTTGAGCTGCTTTGACTGAACGTCGGCGGAGTTGATGTTGTAGAGGATCTGTCCCTCGGCGGTCTGCTGGAGAACTGCCTGATAGCCGTCAGCCTTGTAAGGAACCTGTCCGGCTGCCTTCACGAGCATATAGGTTGTGTTGACACCGTCGGCTACCTTCTTTACAGGAAGCTTGTAGGACTTCGCCTTGTACTTCACGATTCCGCGAAGCTCGAGGTGTGACTGCTCCATACCCTCTACATAGTCGAAGTGTACTTTCTCGGTGACCTGGCCACCGGCCTTGGCTACGACTTTGTAGTTGTCCTTGACCTTCTCTCCCTGGTACATAAATGGAGTCATCTTGGCCTCGCCACCGTCATAGACGAGAACAGGAGTGACCTCAAGGATGGCCTTAGGGTGGAAGTACTTCTCAGGATAGGTCACAGTGATTGTGGCGTCGATGTTACCGGCGACACACTCCAGAACCGCAGGGTCGCATTTTACGACCACATTGTCAGCGAGTTCAGCCATTTTTTCGGCTGAAGAGCAGGCAACCGCTGCCATTCCGATGACGGCGGCGGCAAAAATTTTGAGTGTCTTCTTCATATTACTAATGATTAAAGATTGCATTTCGATGCTGCTAACAAATATACAAAGATAATTATTATTTTGTTAACTTTGCCAAACTGTGAGCAAATACTATGGATTCACAAGAACTGCAAAGACTTAAAAACAAATACGACATCATCGGGAATGACGCCGCTCTAAACAGGGCTTTGGAGACGGCTGTCGCCGTGGCCCCTACCGACCTGACTGTGCTTGTCACGGGTGAAAGCGGAGTCGGTAAAGAGAATATTCCAAAGATCATCCACCAGAACAGTCTCCGCAAGACTAGCAAATACTTTGCCGTAAACTGCGGGGCCATTCCGGAAGGCACCATCGATTCCGAACTTTTCGGTCACGAGAAGGGTTCCTTCACGGGGGCCATCGAGACAAGAAAGGGCTATTTCGAGGAGGCGGACGGAGGGACACTGTTCCTTGACGAGATCGGGGAACTGCCTTTGGCTTCCCAGGCGAAGCTGCTCAGGGTTCTCCAGAGCGGTGAGTTCATCAAGGTCGGCTCGTCCAAGGTCCAGAAGACCGACGTGCGGGTGATAGCCGCCACGAATATCAATCTTCTCTACGCCGTGGCCAAGGGAAAGTTCAGGGAGGATCTTTACTACAGGCTTAACGCCATCCAGATCCTGATGCCGTCCCTTCGTGAGCGTAAAGGCGACATCTATCTGCTGTTCAGGAAGTTCACATCGGATTTCTCGGAAAAGTACGGGATGGGCAAGGTCTCGCTTACGAACGACGCCATCGACCTGCTGATCAACTACAGGTGGCCGGGCAACATCCGCCAGCTCAAGAACATAGCCGAGACGGTCACGGCGTTGGAGTCAGAGAGGCTGTCACGCTCGTCGGAGAGATGCGTGGTTGACGCCCGGACACTGGCCGGGTATATGCCTAAGGAAGAGACGTCTCTTCTTCCTGTCACGGCCGCTCCGGAACCTGCGGCGGGGCAGATGAACGATTCCGACAAGCAGATGATCGTCAAGGCGATCTTTGACCTCAAACAGGAGGTTGACCGCCTGAAGGCAAGGCTGGATTCCGTCCCGGACACCATTCCGGTGGCGCGTCCGGCGCTTAGGCCTGCGGCCGAGCCTGAGGAGGCGGAATGGCAGGGGCAGGGAGCGCCTGTCACAGGAGGCGGAATAGGCAAGGTGGTGGACATCAGCGCGGAAGAGCATAAACCGCAGGATCTGTCACTCAGGAAATCAAATTTAGAGATAATAGTAAAGGCGCTTGAGAAGCACGGCGGCAACCGTAAGCTTGCGGCGAAGGAGGTTGGAATCTCCGAGCGCACCCTCTACCGATGGATAGAGAAGTACCATCTCGACGCAAAACCAGAATAGTGGAATATGATGAATATGAAGAAGTTCCTTATAGCGTTGGCTTTGTCGGCGGCGGCTGTCCTCGCAGGCTGCTCGATCGTCAACTACTCGTTCTCCGGCACATCGATCCAGCCGGATGTGAAGACTGTCACGATCAATTATTTTGAATATAAGGCCTTGAAGGTGAACCCTAATCTCAGCAATGACCTAACCGAGGCTCTGAAGGACAAGTTCAGGAAACTTACCAAACTGGAGCAGGTGGATATGGACGGGGATCTTGAGCTTCAGGGCGAGGTCACCGGCTACGAGGTCAGGGCCGCCGCCGTGACCGCGAATGAGGTGGCCGCGCAGAACCGCCTCACGGTCACCGTGAAGTTGAAATTCACCAACAAGAAATACCCGGAGGATGATTTCGAGAAGAATTTCTCGGCCTATTCCGACTACGACTCGACCAATTCGCTGGATGCGGTGGAATCCACTCTTTGTCAGGAGATCATCGACAAGCTTGTCGAGGATATGTTCAACGCCAGTGTCGCCCAGTGGTAGTGATGGAGAACGGTAAGATGGACCTCAGGTCCTTGACTATGGACGAGCTGACGGGTGTGATCAATCTGTACCCGTGGTTCGGCGGCGCTCGCAAGGAGCTGTGCGTCAGGATGGCGAAGGTCGGCGGAAGCGAGTGGGGAAAGGCCCAGTACTCCGAAGCGGCTATGTACGTGGCGTCGAGGTCGCTTGTCTCGGACATCATCCGCTCCGCCAGGGAAGAGGACTACTCGGACAAGGATGTCGAGAGGCTCATCAATGAATATCTCAGGCCATCAGTCGCTGTGGTTCGACCGGTCGCTGTGGTTCGACAGGCTCACCAACCTGTCGAAGCGCCCGGCGTTGTTCGACAGGCTCACCAACCAGTCGAAGCGCCCGCTGTGGTTCGACAAGCTCACCAACCTGTCGAAGCGCCCGGTGTTGTTCGACCGGCTCACCAACCTGTCGAAGCGCCCGGTGTTGTTCGACAGGCTCACCAACCGGCCGAAGCACAAGAGACAGACAGCCTGGTCGCTGAGCCTGTCGAAGCGGCTGGTAATGGAATATATTCATCTCCCTCTAATGCTGGTTACACCCGCTCCGTCCGTGTCGCCGGAGGTGATTTCTTCTCGCCTGAGCAGTACGCCGCCGTGCGGAAGGATGAGGACAGCGTTTTCTCAGGCTTCAGATCCGACCGGAGCGACGAGCCGGACGACCGCAGTTGGGAAGATCCGGAGTTCGGCTTCTGCACCGAGACGTTGGCCGCCATTTACGCCGATCAAGGCTATTTTACTGAGGCAAAGAAGATTTATTCCCGTCTAATCTTGCGTTATCCGGAAAAAAGTGCTTACTTTGCATCCCTTATTGAAAAATTGCAACAGGAAAATTAAAATCAAAGAATATGTTTACATTCCTCACAGTTTTTATTGTCATCGCGGCGATCCTTCTGATCATCGTCGTGCTGCTTCAGAACGGCAAGGGACAGGGAATGGCCAGTAACTTTACTTCAGCCAACCAGACTCTTGGCGTAAGGCAGACCGCTGACATCCTCGAGAAGGTCTCCTGGGGTCTTGTCACTTTCATCCTTGTGGTCTCAATCATCAGCTCGTTCACAACCAGAACCGTGGTTTCCGGTGTTGACCTGACCGACAAGATCGAGAACACCTCGGCTCAGCCTGAGTTCCCGTCAGCCCCTGTACAGCAGGCCAACCCTGCTCAGGAGGCTCCAGCCACCGAAACCCCTGCCGAGTAACTGACATTTTGTCAGTCTTTGGGCTGAGGAACATAATTTGACACTAAACCGTCTGGTCGTTGGACCGGGCGGTTTTTTTGATGCCGCCGCGTGAACCGGCACGGGCCGCGAGCGCCAGTGTCCACTGACCGAAAAAGGAGTATAAATTATGGAAAACAATACCAACAACACATCATTGCAGTTCTTGCCTAAGTTCGCTGTCAACCTCAACGAACAGGCCGCGAAAGGCAAGCTTGATCCAGTCATCGGAAGGGATGAGGAGATCAGACGAGTTCTGCAGATTCTGAGCAGAAGAACCAAGAACAATCCTATTCTTGTAGGTGAGCCGGGTGTCGGTAAGACCGCGATTTCCGAGGGCATCGCCCAGAAGATCGTCGATGGCGACGTGCCGGAGAACCTGAAGAGCAAGAAGGTATATTCATTGGATATGGGCGCTCTGATCGCAGGCGCGAAGTATCAGGGTGAGTTCGAGGAGCGTCTGAAGGGAGTTGTCAAGGAAGTCGTTGACAGCGCCGGTGAGATCATCCTGTTCATCGATGAGATTCACACCCTTGTGGGAGCCGGTCGTTCTTCCGGAGCGATGGACGCGTCCAACATCCTGAAGCCTGCGCTGGCCAGGGGTGAGCTGAGGACCATCGGTTCGACCACTCTTGACGAGTACCAGAAGTACTTCGAGACCGACAAGGCTCTTGAGAGACGATTCCAGATGGTTATGGTCGATGAGCCGTCTCCGGCCGAGTCCATCGCCATTATGAGAGGCCTGAAGGAGAAGTACGAGAACCATCATCGTGTGAAGATCGAGGATGACGCCTTGATCGCCGCCGTCAATCTTTCCCACAGGTACATCACCAACAGGTTCCTCCCGGACAAGGCGATCGACCTTGTCGATGAGGCCGCCTCAAAGCTGCGTCTGGAGATGAACTCCGTTCCGGAGCCTATCGCCGAACTCAACAGTGACATCCGTCAGCTGGAGATCGAGAAGGAGGCCATCAAGCGCGAGGGTACGTCCCTGAAGTCCGAGAAGATCCAGAAGGAACTCTCCGACAAGATGGCCGAGCGGGAGTCTCTGATGAAGAGATGGAATGATGAGAAAAGCATTCTTTCCGGTCTTCAGGGAGCCCGTCAGGAGATTGAGGACTACAAGATTCAGTCGCAGGCGGCCGAAAGGGCCGGTGACTACGGCAAGGTGGCCGAACTCCGCTACGGCAAGATCGCCGAGGTTCAGAAGAAGATCGACGATCTGACCAAGAGACAGGCCGAGATCAAGGATCCGATTGTCACCGAGGCTGTCACGCCTCAGGACATCGCCGAGGTTGTGGCCAAGTGGACCGGCATCCCTGTGCAGAAGATGCTTGAGAGCGAGAAGGAGAAACTTCTGCGGATCGAGAGCGAGCTGCACAAGCGTGTCGTAGGTCAGGATCAGGCCATCCAGGCTGTCGCTGACGCGGTTCGCCGCAGCAGGGCCGGACTCTCAAACGAGAAAAGGCCGATCGGCTCGTTCCTCTTTATGGGTACGACCGGTGTCGGTAAGACTGAGCTTGCGAAGGCTTTGGCCGAGTTCCTGTTCAACGACGAGAATATGATCACGAGGATCGATATGAGCGAGTACCAGGAACGTCACACCGTCAGCCGTCTTGTCGGTGCGCCTCCGGGATACGTCGGCTACGATGAAGGTGGTCAGCTTACCGAGGCCGTAAGGCGTAAGCCGTACTCGGTCATCCTGCTGGATGAGATCGAGAAGGCTCACCCGGATGTATTCAATGTGCTGTTGCAGGTGCTTGACGACGGCCGTCTGACCGACAACAAGGGCCGTACGGTTGACTTCAAGAACACGATTCTGATTATGACCTCGAATGTCGGCTCTGACATCATCCAGGGCTATATGGACAGGCTTCCGGCCGTCGGTAGGCCTGGCGCTGACCCGGCTGAGGAGATGAGAGCCATCGCCACAAGGCGTGAGCTTCTTGACGAATGCAAGGATAAGGTTATGGACGTGCTCAAGACGACCGTCAGACCTGAGTTCCTGAACAGAATCGACGAGATCATAATGTTCGACCCGCTGACACAGAATGACATCCGTGACATCCTTCACATCCAGATGAAGCAGCTTCAGAACAGGCTCTCCGAGGAAGGTGTCACCATCGAGTTCACAAAGGCGTTTGAGGACCAGATGGTCACCGGTGGTTATGATCCGGCTTATGGAGCCCGTCCGATCAAGAGGCTGATGCAGAGAGAACTGGTCAACCAACTTGCGAAGGCGATCCTTGCCGGAACCGTCCACAAGGACTCCGTCATCGAAGTCGACGCGGTCGGCGGCCAGATTGTCCTGAACGACAGACAGTAAGGTTTATTTGCTGAAATTCAGTTCTTTGACAATGCGCTTCATTCCGGCGTACTTGTCAAGAACCCACATCACATAACGGATGTCTGTGTTGATGCATTTGTTATAGCCCTGAGTGTAGGACGCATCACTGGCGAGTGATTCGAGATTGCCGTCAAAGGCCAATCCGATGAGCTCGCCTTTTGCGTTTAGCACAGGGCTTCCTGAGTTTCCGCCGGTGATGTCGTTGTCGGTCATAAAATCAACGATCATCGAGTTCCTCTTGCCATCAAGAGTGAAGCCCCAGCGCCCCCAGCGTCCCTTCTCTAAAAGTTCTTTCTGCCTGTCCGTGAGCCAGTAGTCGTGGTCGTCCGGGTTGTATTTCTGAAGGATTCCCTTCGGGGTGGTGTACCAGTTGTACAGGATTCCGTCGTTAGGCTGGAGACCTCCCACTGTGCCGTAGGTGATTCTCATCGTGGAGTTCGCGTCCGGGTACTGCTCGATGTCCTTGTGGAGTCTCATCCAGTAGAGAGCCTTCTTGTACTCTTTCTCAAGATGATTGGCGTTCTGTCTTTTCTTGGCCTGGTCGTTCCTGTCGTTGAACTTCATAATCGGAGTGTCTGTCAGGAATCTTCTGAGCGGATCGTTCTTTATCTCGTCAACTGACTGGATGCCGTCGATCCTGGCGGCCGAAGAGACGACGCTCTTGTTCCAAAGGTATTCGGCCATAGCCTTGTAGTCGTCGCCGAAACGATCCAGCATCTTGTTCTGGTACTTGCCGAAATAGTAGGACTCAAGATTGCCGAAATATTCCTTGCAGGCGTATTCAAGCAGTTCCTTCTCCACCCTCGGGTCGGTCTCGGCGATGGCTTCCCTCAAGGTCTCCTTCGCCTTGTCAACGCTTGAGGAGTTCCCCGCCCTGAGAAGGTAGCGGCTGATGTAGGTGCCGCGGAACACGGTCTCCCGGAAATATACCTTGTCCCTTTCGATGCTCTCCGTCTCTGCATAAGCCGCCGTGAGATCCGGAATCAGGGTTTCCCACATCGCCCTCCTGTTCGGAGCGGCGTTGATCCATTTCTGCATCTCGCGTTCCTGAGCGGTTTTCTCGTCCTTGACCCAGAATCTCTTGTAGCACTTCACCATTCCCTCATTGTTCTCCTGAACGTTGCTCAGGGCGAAGAACCACTCTGAATATTTCATCCTGACCTGCGGGTCGGCGTCCATCCACTTGCGGATTATTCCCATCTGGCCACCCCTTATGGCGTTGGACACAGGAAGGTTCACCCTTTCCTGGAAGTCGATCTCGGCCGAGGAGGCGTACCTGTCGGTCCTGCCCGGATAGCCTATGACCATCGCGAACGATCCCGGGTAGTAGCCTCCGAGGGAAATCCTCAGGCTCTTCTCTCTGGTGACCGGCTTGCCGTCCTCGTAGATTCTGTAGATGGTGAAGTCGCAGTTGTGCCGAGGCCAGGTCCAGTTGTCCTGGTTCCCGCCGAAGTAGCCTATGCTCTGCGGAGGTGCGGCCACCAACCTTAGGTCGGTGTAAACCTTATAGACGGACATATAGTATTTCTCACCGGCCCACATACTGCTGAGCATACATTCCAGCCCGGTGGCCTTGCTGTACCTTTCCTCCATCATCGCGCTGATCTTTCTGCCTCCGAACGGCTTGCCTGCCGCCTTGAGCTGCTTTGTCAGCCCTTTCACCTCTTCTGTGACGTCAAAGACCCTTTTGAGGAAATACACTTTCTCGCCCTCAAGCGGGATCTCCTGCTCGCTGGTCATCGCCCAGAAACCGTCCTCAAGATAGTTATGCTCGGGAGTGCTCAACTTGGCGATGTTGGAGTAGGCGCAGTGGTGGTTGGTGATGATCAGTCCCTGGTCGGAGATCACGCTTCCCGTGCAATAGAATCCGATGGACACCACCGCGTCGGCCACGGCCGTTCCCGGAGCCTCGTCGTTGTAGATCTCATTGGCTGCGAGCCTAAGCCCGCGCGCTCTCATATTCTTTTCCAATGCCTCGTTGATGTCCTGGATCATCCACATCCCTTCATCGGCAAAGGCCGCGGCGCCGATCATCAGCGCCGCAGCCGTCATAAGATACTTTCTAATGCTCATCTGGCAGGTCTTATCTTTCCCTGATTACATCGCCGTGATCCTTGACCACAGCCTCTTTCCATTTCTCTGTGTAGCCCGGCTGGGTGATTCCCTCCGGTGTGCCTTCGTTCCACTTTGAGTGCCTGAACGAACCGTCCTCGTTCTGTGCCTTGACATTGCCGTCGATGAACTTCACGAGAAGAAGCTCCTCAAGAGCCACCCAATTATCAAACTGCGTCTGGGCGGTGCTGACAGAGTACTCGGTCAGCATCTTCCTGACAGGGGCGAACCAGTCCCTGCGGTCAATGCCTTTCTTCTCTGCTTTTGGCAGGATGGCGTTGTAGGCCTGGAGAGCCTTGCTGTCCATCTCGGCGAGTTTCGAACCCATCTGGTCGTTCTCGAACCGGTCAATGGCCTCCTTGACTGTCGGAGCCATAATGTTGTAGGCCTTGTAGCAGGCGTTGGCGACGCGGTTGTTGATCCAGAACGACGCGGTAGGTGAGTACTTGAGCATATTCCCGTTCCCGACTCTGAAGCATTCAGGAACATTGTCAGAGCAGGTGTAGATCGGGGTGACGTAGGAAGTCGCGGCGTCGTCCGTGCCGAACCAGATCACACCTCCGACAACGTCAGGAAGGTCGTGCCTTGACTGGCCTACGAACCAGAATCCGGTCTGCTGGGTGGCTATCGCCCTCTCGTTGATGTAGTTCCAGCCCTTGTACTCGAATCCCATCGGCCTCCATCTGTAAGGAAGAGCGTTGCCGCCTGCTCCGATGTCGGTGGTCATATCCAGCGGCGTTCCCTCGAAGTGGTCTCTCATAGCGTCCGCCACATTCTTGACTGAGATCTTTCTTGAAGGCTTCACGAATAGAGGCATCCTGTGTGTGAGGTCCTTGCCGGTGATGTAGTCGTGGTAGGCGGAGGCCGGCTCTGTGATGGTCTTTCCGTCTTTCTCGTAGGTGAACTGCCCGTCGCAGAGGATGTTGAACGCGCTCCAGGCTCTTGCGTCGCAGGCTCTTACCGTTCCGAAGTCTGCCGGGCAGTAGGCTGCGCTGAAGTCAAAGTCCTCGTCACGGCCACTGAAGTAGCCTTTCTCCCTTGCGAAAGAGATCACGTCGGGGGCGTAGAGGCAGTTCTCCGGATCGTTCAGAGGGAATGTCTGGATGCGGGCCTGGTTGGCGTGCGAGCAGATGTAGCCGTCAGGAATCCTCATTGCCACCCACACGAATCCCTTGCGGATGTTCTTTCCGTCCTTCATCTCGCAGCCTTTACCGATGAGATCCATTATCCAGGCCTCGTCCTTGTCCGCTATCGAGAATGTCTCTCCTTCGGACGCGTAGCCATACTCATTGGCAAGATTGACGATGACATCGATCGCCTCCCTTGCGGTGCGGGCTCTTTGAAGAGCGACGTAGATCAATGATCCATAGTCCATTATCGCCGTTGTGTCCTCTAGTTCGAGTCTTCCGCCCCAGGTTGTCTCGGCGATGATGAGCTGATGCTCGTTCATATTCCCGACTGTCTTGTAGGTGTGAGGGATCTGCGGAATCCGGCCCATCGGCTTGAATGAGTCCCAGTTGATGATCTCCAGTGTCGATCCGGCCTTCCAGTCGGCCGCCGGGTGGAAGTAAAGCTCTCCGTACAGGACGTGCGAGTCCGCGGCGTAGGAGACTATGTTTGAATTGTCCGCGCTTGCACCCCTTGTGACGATGATGTTGGTGCAGGCTTCGGACCTGATGCTTGTCGTGAGCGCCAAGGCTGCCGCCAGAAGCGTAAGGATGGTTGAGTTTCTTGCCATTTTGCGATTAGCGTATTATTGTTTATTTTTGTTATCTCTATTACAAAGTGTAAAGATATGAAAAATATTTTTCTTACAGCTGTTTGCCTGGCCATTTCGGCCTCCGTGGCTTTCGCCCAGCAGAATCCGCAAAGTCCGGAGGAGCAGGAAAAGAAGCTCTCCGAATATATTCAAAAAGAGGTTGACAAGTGGGAGATGACGCTCAAGCTTGAGGATTGGCAGGTCTTCTACGTGGATTCTATCCTGAACCACGACTATCGGGCGATGCAGGAGGAGATGAACAATCTGTCGTCGTCGAAGGTGACCAACTATGACATCTACACCAGAACCAGCGACAAGTGGGCGGAGAAAATTTACACCGCTTTCCGTAAGGTGCTGGATGACAAGCAGTGGGAGAAATATCTGAAGAGTGGCGCCTCCCGTGACAAGAGGGCGCGTGAAAAAAGAAAGGAGAAGATGGAGAAGTCTTCCGCCAAACTGCGGGAAAATGATTAAATTCGCGGGAATATTCCAGGAATATTATTATGAAAGAGGAAATAGAGAGATTGCTCGCGCAGATCAGTGAGCTGAATTGCAAGAATGCCAAGGAAGTCGAGGAGGCCCGCGTGAGGCTTCTCGGCAAGAAAGGTGAGATCACCAAACTTTTCGAGGAGTTCAGGACTTATGGCCCTGAGCTTAAGAGGGAGTTTGGTCGTAAGATAAACGAGCTGAAGCAGTCCGCCCAGGCCAAGATTGACGAATTGAAGGACAGGACGGCTTCCGAGTGCGCCCAGGATGGTCCGAAAGAGGATCTGTCTATGCCTGGTGTGCCTTTCGAGCTTGGATCGAGGCATCCGGTGTCGATTGTTCGTCAGGAGATAGTGGACATATTCAGAAAATTCGGCTACGATGTCGCCGAGGGTCCGGAGATCGAGGATGACTACCACGTCTTCGAGGCTCTGAATTTCCCTCTGAACCATCCTGCGAGGGATATGCAGGACACTTTCTTCGTGTCGGCCGGCCATCCTGATCCGCTTCTTCTGAGAACCCACACTTCTTCGGTTCAGGTACGCGCGATGGAGACGATGAAGCTTCCTATCCGTGTCATCTGCCCTGGCCGTGTGTTCAGAAATGAGGCGATCTCCGCCCGCGCGCACTGCATCTTCCATCAGGTGGAGGGCCTTTACATCGACGAGAACGTGACGTTCGCCGACCTCAAGCAGGCCATCCTTCTTTTCGCCCGCGAGATGTTCGGTCCGGACACAGCCATTCGTATGAGACCATCCTACTTCCCGTTCACAGAGCCTTCCAGCGAGGTTGACGTGAGCTGCAACATCTGCCACGGCAAGGGTTGCAACATCTGCAAGGGAACAGGTTGGCTTGAGATTCTCGGTTGCGGTATGGTCGATCCTAATGTCCTTGAGGCTTCCGGCATCGACAGCAAGAAGTACAGCGGTTTCGCTTTCGGAATGGGTCTGGAGCGCATCGCTATGCTCAAGTGGCAGGTCAATGACCTTCGCCACTACTTCGAGAACGATCTTCGCTTCCTGTCCGAGTTCAAGACTTCAATCGAGGTGTAAAGGCGCTTTCTGATTTTTCTTTCGCAAAATTTTCAAAAAAAGTTTGCAGATAAAGAAAAAAGCACTACCTTTGTAATCCCAAAGCAATGCTAAAGGTAACAATTCTGCGGAAATAGCTCAGTTGGTAGAGCACGACCTTGCCAAGGTCGGGGTCGCGAGTTCAAGTCTCGTTTTCCGCTCCAAAAGCCATCCGGATTTTCCGGGTGGCTTTTTTGCTGCCGTTTCCGACTTGAACTCGCGACCCGCTCCCCGAGGGAGCTGTCGGCGCAGCCGACTGAGGGGTAACGTGAAAGGCGCGCGCCCGCGCCAGCGGGCTCAAGTCTCGTTTTCCGCTCCAAAAGCCATCCGGATTCCGGGTGGCTTTTTTGCTGCCGTTTCCGACTTGAACTCGCGACCCGCTCCCCGAGGGAGCTGTCGGCGCAGCCGGTCTTCGGTCACTGAGCTTGTCGAAGTGCCGAAATGACGGAATCTTAAAAAACACCCCTCCTTGTGGCATTCGACCACGAGGAGGGGCATATTGTCGGTAATCTTCCGATTACTCCTGATTCTTCACGCAGCGTAGTGATTGGCCGCCAAGGTTGTTGGTGAAGCCGACCGTCAGCCTTCCTTCTGGATAATTCTTTGTGAATGTGGACATTATTCCGAAGAACTGGATGTTGCCGGTGTTCTCGTTGACCGTGTAAGCAGTTGAACCGATAAGGTATGACATCGCTGGCTTGCCAACGTATGCCTCAACCGAGCAGGTGGACGCTGATGTCATAAGAGTTGTGTACTTTCCGCTTGCGGTAGGTGACGTTCTGTTGACAATACCTGAAAAAGCCCAGTCAAATCCGTCTGCGTCCAGTGTCGTGATTTTTGCGCCATTGTACACTTCGTCATAATATGCCGCATTCTTATCGACAAGAGGTCCGTCCTCGCCTACACCCTTGTTGGAGTAGCCGCAAAGAGCCACAAGCTCGGCTCTGGTCGGAATGTGCCATCCGTCAGGGCAGATACCCTGCGTACCCTCGAACGACTTGAAATTGTCCTTGGTGACCTCTGCATTGAGAACTGTAGGATAGTCATAAAGATAGCCTTTGTCTGCAATGACTGCCGCATCGCTTGTCGGCTTGCCGTCATCACCTACCGGATTCCAGATGCCGTTGCCGTCAGCCGGATCAGAAGACGGCGTCTTTCCAGTCGGAACGTACCGCAGATTCTCGGCCATCCAGACGCGGCCATCCTTCATCTTCACGGTCTTGTACTTTTCACCGGCATATTCAATGACGGTGCCTTCCTGGCTGACCTTGACTGTCGCTGAAGCGTCGTTGCCGACGTTGAATGTCACCTCACCGGAGCGGGTGACATCGTTGTTCTCGCTCACGGCGATTGTCACAGTCTGCTCGGTGGCTGAGTTGCCTCCGGCAGGCGTGATAGTGATCCAGTCGTTGGAATTCTGTACAGTCCAACTCTTGTTGGCTGTAAGTGTGAACTCCTTGCTGTCAGCCGCGCTTCCGAAGCTCAGTGTAGTGGCTGAGACCGTGATGGATCCCGCCTCCTCGCTCTTCTCGCAGGCACTCAGCAGCAGAGCCGCTGATGCGAACAAATAGAAAAACCTTTTCATAATACTGTTGATTGTTTAATGTGTTGTCTGTCAATATATTTCTAAAACTCGTACCCTATTTTCAGCGACCCGCCGACTCTGTCTGCCCCGGTGATGCTTACTAAACTGAATCCGTGAAGCCAGTTCCCCGAAAGCTCGGCGTATAGGCCGCGGACTTTGCCGATGGAAAAATCGTACCTAAGCGAAAGACCGGCCCCGATTCTCGCCGCATTCTCCCATTCCTTCCACAGACCATACCAAGTCTCTGGACGGTAAGGCGCTGAACCACTGTTCGATTCGTTGTCTGCGACCGCCGAGGTCTCATCCCGGAATCCTTTTCTGAATCCAAGGTCGCAGCCGAGCCTGAACCGCCCGAGTTGGAACAGAGCCGCCGCGGAGGCGCTGAAAATGTCGTCGCTACCATTGAATGAGTATGGATACACAGCCGATGACTGCTCCGCGCGTCTGGTGTAACCGGCTCCGACGTTCACCTTGTAGAGCCAGGAAAGACTCCCTTCCCCGTAGAATGAATATTCCGGAAGAATCTCCATCATCCGTCGCTCATAGATTTTGTTGTACCCGTAGGAAACGGGAGTGGTCACGCCGCCAGAGGAGATCTTGTCGGTGACATATTCATTGTTCCATTGCCTGGACCAGTTGTAGCTGACTCTGAATATGCTCGCTCCTTTGTCGGTCTCAAGTCTGTAGCCGACGCGCGCCGTGGCCTTCCAGCCCGGGAACTTGAAGAAGGTGTAGGATTTTTCACCGACCTCGCCGCTGGTCTGAAGCAGCTCGGCGTCGAAATAGATCGCCCCGTTTGACAGCGCTCGCTCCGCCTGCGCCGCCGCTCCGTAGGAATATTCCTTGGCGGCGAGTCTGTCCAGCCCCGATTCGGAAAGATGGATTCCGCTGCCGTTCCAGACTTGATGCACTCCGTACATCATTCCCTTGTCGAGGAAGGCGTAGTAGGAGTCAGCCGTGGCGGTGCCGATCTGCTCCGCCTGGATGGATTCGGAGTTTTTGCTGATGACAGCCGAGGCTCCCACTGTCCATTCTCCTAACCTGACTGCCACCGAGGGGGTGACTGTCATATCCAGCCTGTAGTTGGTGTGTCTTATGTCCTTGCGCTTGGCGTAGTTGTCTGATTCGAAGCTCATTCCGGCTCCGATGATCCATCGCTCTCCGAGTGGTACGGCGATTCCTCCGGAAAAGGAGTAGGATTGGAGTGACTTGTCTCCCGGAGTGAATTCAAGAACATCGATCGGGTAGAATCCCGGTCTGATGAACATCGACCCGCACATATCCTTCCCTTGTTTCTGTGAGAAGGCGTATGAACCGACCATCGAGAACTTGTTCAGATCGACCCTTGTCTTTGCCGCTGCCCCGGCCTTGTAGAATGATGAAGCCTCGTAGGACGGCTTGAAGTCACCGGACACAAAATTTCCTTGAAGTTCGGCGTAGGAGGCCTTGACAGGCTTCCCGTTTCTTAGTCCGCAGAGATTCCTGCCGTCATTCCAGAAATTGCTGTCCTGGATCTTGTCGTAGTGTGTCTGCGCCGAGACTGTCCGAGTCGTTCCCAGCGCCAGCACAGCCGCGGCCAGCAGCGCCGCCTTATTTGTGAAGACTCTGAGTTTCGCGTTCATAAAAATCGTTGGTTGAGTTGTTTGTGTCCTGAAGAATCTCGAAACCGGCTTCCGCCGATGCCTGCTCGTCTGTCTTTCTGAACAGAGAGTGTCCCTTGAAAGTGTTTGACTGATAGACGAATCCGGCATCTACCGACGGCATAAGCCTCTTCGTGTTGGATGTGGATCGTCCGTCGAAGACCTCCACTCCGTCGATGATCCATTCCTTCGGCACGGTCACGACATAGTCATTCGTGCTGCCTGGGATCTGGATGACATTGTCGCTTGGCGAATCCCCGTTTTCCGCGGACACAAACCGTTGGATTGTCGTTCCTTTGGCTTTGAAAATCACGATCACAGGCGAGGAGATCGAGACCGCGTAGGCGTTCGCTATTCCTGTCTTTATGACAAGCGAGAGAATATGATCCTTTCGGATCTTGTCTCCTGGGGCAGGATGGTAGGCCGTGTTGGGGAAGTTGTTCGGGCCGTTGTTGTAGCACACGAAGTAGTCCGGATTGTTGAGGTTGACGGAGAGCGGAACGTTGACGGTGTGGTCTATGGCACCGTTGACGCAGATCACCGCGTCCTTGCCGGGTCCAAGCGGGAATGTCTTCCCGTCCCCCTCGATCTGCCAGACGGCCTGAATGATCGGCACGAACGGCTTGAACACAGTGTTGCCTTCGGAATCCCTTGAAGTCCAAGGATTCACGGCTGTGGAGTTGTAAGGGGATGCCGTTCCGAAACAGAGACTGTCAAGATAGACCGTCTCGGCGGTGTTGTTGTGGAGGATCACGTATTTGTCAGCCTGATAAGTCCCCTCTTTCGGAGCCATACTGCATCCGCCCACATAGATTTCCTTGATGACGATGGCTCCGCCCTCGGAGCGTTCGAGCGGAAGTGTGAACTCGGTGTCTTTCGAAATCGAGATCTTGTCAGCAGTCCCGTTGAATATGCTCGTGCCTTTCTTGTCGGAGGCCGAGATCAGGTAAAGCCCGTCCGGGAGGTGCAGAGTGGCCTTTCCGGAAGCGTCCGTCTCTGAGGTGGATGTGCTTCCGTTGAGGATGTTCTGTACCGAGACCTTCACCCCGGCTCGGGCGAGATCCTCGAAGCCTTCCGGCCATTCTGGCTTGACTGTCACCGTGTTGACATCCGAGTATGCGGCTGGGATGTCAAGGCACGCCGAGCAAGCCAGCACCATTAATGAATATCCTATCAGATGTTTAAGTCTCATTGTCTTAGAATTTTAACCTGCAAGTGAGTCCGTAGTAGAACGCCGGAGTGAAGATGGCGCTGACTCCGGTGGCGTAACTTGTGACGTAGTGTCTGGAGTTGGTGAAGTTGTTGGCGAAGAACGACAACGACACGTGGTCGCCGATCTCCTTGGTGATGCTGAGATTGGCTGAGAAATAAGGGTCGTAGCCATCCTTGGCGAACGTGTAGATGTTGCCTGACCGTATGATGAGCCGCGCGAGATCCGGGTTTGACATACAGTCCTCTGTCCAGTTCAGGACGTTCCCGTCAAGATCCATATACTTTATAGGGTGGATGGCCGTGTAGGACTTCCCGTCGTAGATGTCCCCGCCTGTCGGAGTGTTGGAGTCCTCGCTGACAGTGTAGGCGTAGGTCTTTCCGTCATATTCGGAAAGATTCCTGCTGTGCCGCATCAGAGACCCCTCAAGCCTTACCGTGACGATCAGCCTGGCCTGCGGGATGTGCGTGATTGCCGTGAGGTTGGCGTCGATGCTGCTGGTCATCTTGCCGTTGATGACCGAGTTGCCTCCGGCGTAGATTCCCACGTACTGGTACGACCTGTTGGCCAAGGAAGTGTGCTGCCAGCCGGTGTTGTAGTAGTAATAAGGTGTGTCATCCACGTAGCGGCTGTGGCTGTAGGACGCATCCAGTCTGAATGACGTGCCGATGGCCTTGATTTCCGGGAAGTCGGCGGTCAGCTCTATTCCGGAACGATGGATGGACTTGCCGTTGCCCTGCACGCTGGAGTTCACGAAGGTCCTGTCGTTCACCTTTGTGGCCATCTCTCTCCAGGTCAGGCCGTTGTCTCCGCTCACGGACACCGTCCCGGTACTCTGGTCAACCTTGAAGGTCGGGTTGTCAGGCATCGTGAAGCCGGACGGAAGGGCGCTGATCCTGTTGCTGACAGGGGTGTAGCTGTTCTGGATTGCGTAAGGGTTCCTGGTGATGTTGAGGAAACCTACCAGCGACAGCCTCACTCCTCCATATTCAGCGTCAATGCCGATCTCGGAGTTAGAGTTGCTCTGCCATTTCAGGTCCGGGTTGTACTGTATTGAGTATGGTATCGTGTGATAGACGTAGGCGGCCTGTCCGGATGTCCCGTAGGACGCTCCGAACGACTGGATGTCGCGGTACTCCTGCCTTGGGTAAAGGATGAAGAACGACGGTAGTTTCTGGGTGATGCCCCAGCCGCCTCTGACGGCCAGATGCCTACCAAGAGACCATTTGGCGTTGAGGCGAGGGGAGAGTGTGCGGAGATTGTCGTAGGATGTTCCTTTGATCATCACGTTCTCGAATCTGAGGCCGGCGCTGAGGTTCAGCGAGGTCCCGCCGAGAGGGAGAGTGAGGTTGTCCTCGATGTAGAGGGCCGCGTTGTGCATATAAGGATAGTCCTTGTACGGCCTCGGACGGTAGCCGTCGGCAGCGAGGGCAGGATTCTCGTAGTACTCTCCCTCACCGACGTTTCCGTCTGCCTTCCAGGTAGCTCCGGCCTTCAGGGCGCTTTTGACCTTGCCCCAGTGCTTAAGCCAGTTGTAGTGCAGGCCGAGTGAATAGTCCAGCTCGCGGGAGTCCTCGACCAGGTCGGAGTAGAATGTCAGCGGAAGGGCGTCCGCGATGCTGTAGCCCTCCTTCTCGTAGTGGACGGCCGGTTGTGACGAGCCGTAGGAATGGTACTCGTGGGCTTTGGAAAGCTTGTCGTGGTAGTAGGCCGACCCTTCCAGCCTGATGTTTGTCACCCAACTCTTGTTCAGAAGCCAGACCAGTTTGAAATGCGGAGTGAGAACATAGTCTCTGACTTTGGAATATTCATCAGAGAACAGGTCAGGGTCGTTCTTGCTGTTCATCCCGCCGAGGTTTCCTGAGATTCCGGCCTCCAGGCGGAGTTTTTTCGCGAAGGTGTTGCTGTAGTCAAGCGTGAATCCTCTTCTGGTGTAGGAAGTGTAGGGGGAAGTCAGTTTTTTAGTGGCCTTGGCCCATTCCATACTCACATTCAGCACTCCGTTCCTGTCTCCGAGGTCGAATCCTTTTGACGCGCTTGTCTCGTAGGTCCTTGGATTGACCGAGAATGTGACGTTGACCGGAGTCTTTCCTTTTCTCGTGATGACACGGATCATTCCGCTGTTGAGGTCACCGTACTCGGCGGAAGGGACTCCTGTGATGACTTCCACGGACTCGATGTTGTCAACGGATATGCTTCTCGTACCTGTTCCCTCCATCTTGCCGAAACTCGCATTGTCCCCGATCCGCACTCCATCGACCTCAATGGCCGTTCCGAATGCCGCGTTTCCGGCCGTCGATCCGCCGTTTCGGAGAGAAAGCACATTGTTGGTGGTAAGGTCCGGATTGATGGTCTTCCCTCCAGGAAGAAGGGCGGAGATGTCGGACATATTCGACATCTGCAAGTGATCCAACGCGTTGCGTCCGATTTTTTGTGTGGTGTTGATGTTGTCCTTGGATTTCTCGGCGGTCACGACCACGCCTTCGAGAGCCAGCGAGCTGACCGACAGCCTGACTTCCAGTTCCGTGATGTCTTTCCTCACGGACAGTTTACGGTTGGAGTCAACGAACCCGAGGCAGGAGACGTTCATTTCGTACTCTCCCGGCTGAACTCCGTCAAGTGTGAATTTTCCGTTGATGTCCGAAACCGCCCAAAGGTAGTTCTCGTCCAGCCTGACCACCGCTCCGGCGACGGCCTCTCCGCTTTTGGAGTCCACCACTTTTCCGTTCACTTTGAGCGGTCCTGCGGCCAGAGTTGTGACCGAAATCATAAGCAGGGCGGCCAGTATCATTATTCGTTTCAATGCTCTCATTTCGGAACTGTTTGATTTATAAATAGTTTCGGTCTGTTGCGAATATTTCTGCGGTAGGTGTTCACCTTCTTTGCGCCTCAGACATACACGGCTTCTCACAAATATAGTTAATTCTCCTGACAAATAGTCGCCTATGTTTTAGGTCAAAACGATTATATTCAGTGCGATGGGAGCGATTTTAACTTTCCTGCTATCTTTTCTGAGGTTTTTGACTGGATTGTCACTACAAAATAGACTATATTTGCAGCCGTGAGACCAGAGGTGTCGGAAGGCTCGCCCAATCACGCCTCATTCAATCTTTTATGAATATGACCGCAATCAACAAAGGCAACAGGTTCAATCTGGCCTTCAACATCTTCCTTGTGACAGGGATGTTGCTGGCCGTGACCGTCACGACCATATTCAAGCTCCAGCAGCCTGGGGTGAGGACTTTTATGCTGCTTTTGGCCGCCTTCGGCTCGGTGATGGGCGTCGTGAACACCGTGATGTCCGCCAACGGCAACATCCTGACATTTGTCTTCGGGTTCATCGACGTACTGATCGGAACGATCGTCTATCTTGACAACGGAATCATCGGCAACTTCGCCCTGCACGCATTCTATTTCCTTCCGATGCAGTTCGTCGGCTTCTGGCAATGGAGCAAGAGGGGAGCTAAGACCCGCTCGGACGAGTCGGGTGGCTCCGGACTTAAAGCCCGCCGGTTGACCTCTCGTCAGTGGATCTGGCTTGTCGCGGGGATATTCATCGGTGTGGCGGCTCTTTACTTCATATTATTATATGTCGATGGAGCGAAGCTTGCCGCCGGTAAGATCGATTGTGTCGATCGGCCGAAGATTCTGCTTGACGCTGTCGTGATGGTCCTCAACATCGCCGGACAGGTTCTTATGAGTCTGGCCTTTATGGAGCAGTGGTACATCTGGATACTCGTCAATGTCTCATCGATCTCATTGTGGAGTGTCGCCCTTATGGGCGGATCGGGCTCCGGCAATGCCGCTGTTATGCTCATCAAGTACGTTTTCTATCTGCTCAATTCCCTTAACGGCTTAAGAATATGGCTGAGCCTCAGCCGCAGGAGCGCCTGAGCGCGCTGGTAAGGGTATTTGCGCCAGATTTGGATAATTAACTATTTTTTACTTACTTTGTGGCGCTATTTGTTTTCCACTTTTGTCTTGGAGGAGACGTGGCGCTTTTTTTAATGAATATACTTATTTAAATTATCAATTATGATGACTGAAGAAGAAATTGTAAAAAAGGTCAAAGCGATTATCGTTGACAAGCTGGGCGTTGAGGAGT
>CAYZKZ010000042.1:0-21780 GCA_964479325.1 uncultured Muribaculaceae bacterium | reverse complement strand
CTGACAGCGGTTCTCGCCGGCGCCGGACTCTCCCTTGCGGGTCTTCAGATGCAGAGTGTTTTCAGGAATCCGCTCGCCGACCCGCACATTATGGGAGTCAGCGCCGGGGCTGGTGCGGGTGCGGCCGTGGCGACGCTTCTTGTCGGGGCTTCGCTTCCCGCCGCCCTCTCCGGACTGACGGTCGCCGCGGCCGCCTTCGCCGGAGCTCTCCTGACCTCGGTTTTAGTGGCGGCTGTCGCGGCAAGAGTCCATAACGCTGCCACGCTTCTCATCTTCGGCGTGATGATAGGATTCATCTTCAGCGCCTTCACCTCGATTCTGAGCTACTCTTCCAACGCCGAGAGCCTCAAGGTGTTCTACAGCTGGTCGGCAGGAAGTTTCTCCGGCAACAGACCAGGCGAGGTCTGCGTCATTGGAGCGGCGCTCGCGGTCGGAATCATTCTGGCCGTCGTCAACAACAAGGGGCTCGACCTCGCTCTTTTCGGTGATGAATATGCCACCCTCGCCGGAGCGGACATTTCCCGGATAAGGAACACCGCCATCATCGGCAGCTGCGTCATAGCAGGCTCTGTGACAGCCTTCTGCGGCCCGATAGGATTCGTAGGAATCGTCGCGCCACACATCGCCCGCGGCCTGCTCGGAACTTCCGTCCACCTTTGGACAATTCCGGCTGCGGCGCTCACAGGCGCGGCGATATCACTCACGGCCGACATCCTCTCGCAGGCCTTTCCAGCCACGCTGCCGGTCGGAAGCACGATGGCCGTCATCGGCGTCCCGATCATCCTCGCCATTCTGTTGAAAAGGAGGTAATATGCTGAAATCGATAGAACTGACAATAGGACACAAAGGAACGGAAGTGGCAGGACCGCTTTCTTTTGAATATCCCGACGGACAGGCCGTGATGCTCTGCGGCCGGAACGGCTGCGGAAAGACAACGCTGATGAAGACCTTGGCGGGACTTCTGCCTCCGCTCTCTGGAAAGTTCTCGGCCGGAGGAGAGGTCGTGATGATCCCGACACGGATTCCCAAGGTCAAAGGGTTCACCGTGAGGCAGTTCATCCGCACGGGTCTGTTCGCCGACTCCGGACTGTTCTGGAAACTTGATCCTCAGACCGAGGATTCGATTGAGGACTCGATCCGCGCGCTCGGACTTGAGGCATTGGAAGACAGGGACATAAGCCTTCTTTCAGACGGAGAGTTCCAGAAAGTCTGCATCGCGGCAGCACTGTCTAAAAAGGCGAATGTGATTATGTTGGACGAGCCGACGGCCTTCCTGGACGTTGACAACAGGATTATGGTGCTGAGTACCCTGCAAAGGCTCGCGCATAAGACCGGAGCCACCGTGATCTTCTCGACACACGACATCTATGACGGGAAACGTTTCTCCGACGCCACCCTGAGAATCGGTCCTCCGTTCTCCTCCGCTGACCTGTAAGATGTTCGGGAAATGAAGTGCGCCGAGCGACACGACGGAAAACCGGATTGCCTTCAAGAAGTTTTGAAACCACGAAACAATTTCGTACCTTTGTGAGGTATGATGCGGCTGACCGCCTTCAGACGGAAGGCCGCTGACACAAACGATAAACTACAATGCCGGGAAAGATTTTCTTCATAGACGGACACGCGCTGATCTTCAAGATGTACTATGCGTTCCTCAGGAGGCCGATGATTAACTCCAAAGGAGCCGATATGTCGATTCTTTACGGGTTCACCAAATACATTCTTGAACTTCTCAACAGGGAAAGTCCTGACTATCTTGCCGTTGCGTTCGACCCTCCGGGAGGGACCTTCAGGAACAAGATGTACCCTGAGTACAAGGCCAACCGAAAGGAGACGCCGCAGCTGGTCATCGACGCTCTTGAGCCTCTGATGGAGCTTTGCAAGGCAATGAATATCCCAACCCTGATGCTGAAAGGCTTCGAGGCCGATGATGTGATCGGGTCGATGGCGAAACGCTGCGCGGCCGAGGGTCTCGATGTCTATATGGTCACCCCCGACAAGGACTACGGGCAGCTGATCGAGGACCACATCTGGCAGTACAAGCCGGGCAAGGCCGGTAATGACAACGAGATCATCGGAGTAAAGGAAGTCTGCCAAAAGTACGGAATCCAGTCCCCTGCCCAGGTCATCGATATGCTGACCATCTGCGGAGACACGGCGGACAATGTTCCCGGCGTCAAGGGTGTCGGCGAGGTCGGAGCGGGCAAGCTCGTGGCCAAGTACGGCTCGGTCGAGGAGATCTACAAGCATCTGGACGAGTTGACACCGAGGCAGAAAGCCCAGTTCGAGGAGGCCGAGGACCACATCCGGCTCAGCAACGAGCTTGTTACCATCAAGACTGACATTGAAGTCGATGTGCCGACCGAAGAGATGAAGGTCAACAAGGAGTACGGCCCTGATCTTGCCGACCTTTTCGAGAAATACGAGTTCAATTCCCTTAACAAGTTCATCGGCAAGGTCGCACCGTCCGCCTCCGGAGACTCCGAAGCGAGGCTTCCCGAAATCATCAAGGTACGTCCGGGCGAGGTTGTCAAGGCCGCTGTCAAGACAGGAATCTGCTCCGTCATCACCGAGGGTGCCGACGGAGGTATATTCACAAAGACAAAGAGGGTCATTGTCGCCGCCGCTTCCGGGGAAAAAGTCGCGGTCGCGGAAGGTGGCCTCGCTGATTTCAAGTCGCTTTTGGAGAATGAGTCCGTAACGAAATGCGGGGATGACCTCAAGCGTCAGATGAACATTCTCGCCGCCAGTGGGGTCAGGCTACGGGGCACACTCCGCGACATTCCGCTGATGCACTACCTTCTCGACCCTGAGAAGAGCCACAAGACAGATGTCCTTGCGCGCGCGGTGTTAGGCGTGACTTTGGACAATGATTCCGCCAAGGAAGCAGTTCCAGCCACAGGCTCTCTGTTCGAGGACATTCCTTCCGACGAGCAGACCCGTGACAGAAGCAAGGAGGCGACGGTGATGCTGTCCCTTCAGTCAGAGATCCGCAAGGAACTGGAGAAGTCTTCAGCCGCAGGGCTATACGACACGATGGAGGAGCCTCTTCTGAAGGTTCTCTCGAAAATGGAGCGTAACGGTGTCAAGGTTGACCTCGGTTCGCTGAAGGACTTCACCGCCCATCTGCGCGCGGATGTCGCCGCCAGAGAGGCAAGAATCCGGGAGATGACCGGTGAGCCGACTCTCAACGTCTCCTCTCCGAAACAGATCGGCGAATTGCTTTTCGAGAAGCTGCGGCTTTCCGACAAGCCTAAGAAGAACGCCAACGGCACCTACTCCACCGAGGAATCGACGCTTCTTGACCTTGCGGACAAGCATCCTGTCATCGACGAGATTCTCGACTACAGGGCGAGCCGCAAGTTGCTCTCCACCTACATCGAGCCGTTCCCCGGCTACATCGATCCTTCAGACGGGAAGATCCACACGACGTTCAATCAGTCTCTTACCGCCACCGGCAGGCTGAGTTCCTCCAACCCGAACCTCCAGAACATCCCGATCAGATCGGAGCAGGGAAAGGAAATCCGCAAGGCGTTCGTGCCAAGCACTCCTGACGGGCTGATCCTCTCGGCCGACTATTCGCAGATAGAGCTGAGGATAATGGCTCACCTGAGCTGCGACCAGCATCTGATCGAAGCCTTCAGGCAAGGAGTGGATGTCCACACGGCTACGGCGGAGAAAATCTTCGGAATCCCCCGCGACCAGGTGACTGCCGCCCAAAGGCGAATCGCCAAGACCGCCAATTTCGGCATTATGTACGGAATCTCGGCTTTCGGTCTCGCCCAAAGGCTGAGAATCGGCCGCAAGGAGGCGCAGAAGATCATTGACGACTACTTCGCCGGATTCCCGTCCATACGCACGTTCATCGAGGACACGAAGGCTGCGGCAAGGGAAACCGGCTATGTCGAGACTATCTTCGGAAGAAGAAGGTATGTTCCTGACATAAACTCCAAGAACGGAACGCTGAAGGCTCTCGCCGAGAGAAACGCTGTCAACGCTCCGATTCAGGGCACGTCAGCCGACATCATCAAGATGGCTATGACGGAGATAGACAGATCTATGACCGAGGCCGGGATGAAGAGCCGGATGGTTCTCCAGATCCACGACGAACTTGTCTTCGACGCAGTTCCGGAAGAGATTGACCAACTGCGCCGAATCGTCATCGACCGGATGGAAAATGTCATAAAACTTTCAGTACCACTAACAGTAGAATGCAATTATGGGAAAAACTGGCTCGAAGCCCACTGATGAGCTGATTATTTTGGCGCAAAGAGGCAATGGACTGGCGTTCACCGCCCTTTGGGACCGCCACATCGAACAACTGAGATCCTACATCAAGGCTCGGTTCAAGAACATCGACGACTACGCCGCCGACGACATCTGCAGCCGAAGCTTCGAGAAGGCATTCAGGCAGATCCAGTCCTACGACCAGTACAAGAGCAGGTTCCTGACCTGGCTCTGCACGATCGCCAAGAACACCGCATTGGACACACTTGAGCAGGAGCAAAGGGTTCACCCGAAGAACCAGATCGTCTATCTGGACGACGAGAACAAGCCTTCCGGAGTGGAGGTCATTCCAGACCAGACCGAGGACGCTCTCAACACCCTGATCAAGACAGAGAACGAGGAGGAACACGCCAAATACATCGAGCGCCTTCCTGAACTCTACCGGGAGATCGCCCGCAAACGTCTGATCGAAGGGATGAAGTACAATGAGATAGCCGAGGCCTTGGGAATGGAACTCAACACCGTCAAGACCCGCATCCGCCGCGCCAAGCAGATGATCGACGACCTCAGCAGGCAGGAGGAAGGCAGATGATGACGTTCGCTGGTTTTGAGGCATTCCTGAAGGTGTCCTTTCCGGAGGTGACGGCAGAACAGAAGGAGCGCTTCCGCCTGATGGAGGAGGGCTACCGGGACTGGAACTCCAAGATCAACGTCATCTCGCGCAAGGACATCGACGGACTCTACGACCACCACGTCCTCCACTCCCTCGCCATAGCTGAATATCTCCGCACGCGTCGTCCGGAGATATATTCATCACTTTTGGAGCCGACCTGTCAGAAAAAGATCCTTGACCTCGGGACAGGAGGAGGATTTCCGGGGATTCCGCTCGCCGTGATGTTCCCGAACGCGCGGTTCACCCTGTGCGACTCGGTAAAGAAAAAGACGATTGTGGCGGAAGAGGTCTCGAAAAGCCTTGGGCTTGAGAATGTCGAGATAGTGAACGCCCGTGCCGAGAGTCTTCCCGTCAAATTTGACTTCGTCGTCTCCAGAGCCGTGGCCTCGCTGCTTGACTTCTACCCTTGGGTGAGAGGAAAGTTCACAGAGTCAATCCTTTACCTCAAAGGCGGCGACATCAACGAGGAGATCTGCTCCCTGATGTCCAGAGAAAGGCTGCGTCAAGGTTCGATCTCGACCTGGCCTGTTGACTCCTGGCTTCGGGACGACTACTTCAGCGGAAAGTTCGTGATCGACATAAAGCGCTGAGCCACCGTCAATTCCGAAAATCATTCACATCAACGCAACAACTAAAACTAAAATATTCAATGAATATGAAAATGATTGCTAAAGTCGCGGCAGCCGCTGCAATCGCTGCGCTCGCCGCTTCGTGCGCCCCGCAGAAGATCGCGGTCACCGCACACAGAGGATTCTGGAACTGTGAGGAGTCAGGTTACGCCGAGAACTCCATCAAATCACTTGAGATGGCTCAGCAGAAAGGCCTGTGGGGAAGCGAGTTCGATGTTCACATCACATCCGACCTCGTGCTTCTCGTTCACCACGATCCGGACATCGACGGGATGCGAATCTGGGAACACAACTACGCCGACTTCAAGGACTGCCGCCTGAAAAACGGCGAGAAGATCCCTACGCTGGACGAGTACCTGACCCAGGGCGAGAAAAGCAAGAAGACCGTCCTTGTCTTCGAACTCAAGAAGCAGATCGACAAGGCTCACGAGGACTATATGGTCGATCAGAGCGTCAAGGCCCTCAAGGAACACGGTCTCTACAACCCTAAGCGCGTGATCTTCATCTCATTCAGCCTGAATATGTGCGAGAGGCTCGCCGCCCTTTGCCCAGGCTTCACCGTCCAGTACCTTGACAAGGACAAGAGTCCTGAGGAACTCGCCGCTCTCGGCATCAACGGTGTTGACTACCAGTTCAAGGTCTTCTCCAAGAACCCTACCTGGCTTAAGCAGGCCCGCGACAACAAGATGAGTGTCAACAGTTGGACTGTCAACAAGGAGAAGGACATCCAGAGTATGATCGACCTCGGTGTCGATTGCATCACCACCAACGAGCCGCTCCTCGTCCGCGAGATGCTCGGCAAGCGCGAGAAAGTGAAGTAATCCCCATCACCCCAAAACCGATTCAGCCGGTGACAATCGCAGATTTGATTGTCACCGGCTGAATTTTTGTGGCAGCCGTTAACACAGGCGATTTCCACCACAATTAGTACGGATCTATCGCTTTTTGCGGATGAACTTTCCGGACAGCCAGGAGCGGACAGGGATGTCATAGAGTTTGACACTGGCGTAGGCAACGGCGATGGCAGCTATGAATATGCTCACAGAGACCCAGATGTGAACTCCGAGAGGAGCGTCGGCGTGCCTTGCGGCCCAGTTCATCTGCACGTAGATCATCGGATAATGGGTTATGTACAGCGGGTACGAGATCGTGCCGAGGAATTTGCAGACTGCCGTGGTCTTCTTCCCCTCCAACGGACTTCCTGCCCCGGCGGCGACGATAGCCGGATAGACGAACAGAATCACCAACACGCAGTACAAGCCGTTGAGCCACTGATGAGAATCTCCACCGAGATTCGGGACCACCAACGTGGCGGCCACAGCCAAAGAACACCATAGCATCGCTCCCCTGCGGATGTTGATGCGGCATTTGCCGAGCCTGTACAGAAGAAGTCCGCCGAAGAAAGGATAGAACAGACGGCAGACACCGATGTACAACTGATCCGGAGACAGTCCGAATCCGCCTATCACGGTGTATTTCGCATAATCGCGGACAGAGAGCAGCCCGAACACATCCAGATTCATCGCAAGGTCAACCGTGAGGAAAGCCGACAGGAACACCAGCGCGCCAAGCGCGATGACGCCGAGTCTGCGCACAAAAAGCGCATAAAGAATATTCCCGATATATTCCCAGAGCAGCGACCACTGAGCGCCGTTGACAGGATTTATTTCCTTCCAGCCCCGGATGTCCATTGACGGCGGAACCGGAATCATCAAAGCTCCCATCACCACGACAATCAAAAGTTTCCACCAAGGTGTCTGCATCACCAACTCGAATCCGGGAGCGGCGCTGAAATAGAACCAGAACGCCCCGATGAGCGAGCCAAGCACCACCAGCGGCTGAAGACGTATGAGCCGCCGCTTGAAGAAATCCCAAGTGGACATCTTCCCCCACCGGTCATCGTAGGCGTACCCGATCACGAAACCGGACAGCACAAAGAAAAAGTCCACCGCAAGGTAGCCGTGATTGAGGATCTGATCCTTCGGCCCGGCCGAATAAGTCTCGAAAAGATGGAAGGCCACCACAATCATCGCGGCCACGCCCCGCAGCCCGTCAAGTATCTCAAACCTCGGCTTCGACGCCAAAGGAATCGCTTCTGTCGCCATATTCATTAATTTATGATGATTAAACCAGCCGCGAAGATAGTGACAATTAATTTCATCGCATCACCCTAAGCACCAGAAAGTCGGGAAAACACTTGAAAGGAGCGAATATGCCGTAAAAGGCTCTCGTTGCCGCAATTTTCACTCTTGCCAGAAGCATCTTCAGGACATAATGCGCCACCCACGCATAGCTGCAAAAGCTCTAAGGTAACATTGGTCACAATGACTTAAACAAGTGCAATATATTGCCTAAACAAATCAAACATAGGAACTAATTTCCTATATTCGCATAAATTATGCAATATATTGCACTATGGAATACGGAGATTTGAGCGAGAGTATTCCGATGTTTACACTAAGACAGGCCATCCTTGCAAAGATGACTTCATCACATTCGGCAGACGGATCGGAGTGCTGCCCAAGAAAATCGAATCAGTCATTGAGATGTTCGCCACAGAACAGCCCAAAGTCAACGATATGATTGGCAACTCCTTTTTGGACGACAAGACCAAGCGGATGTACAAAAAGTCACATCAAGAGAGATGGCACAGATTCTTGAGAGGCGACTGACTTAATGAATATTTGTTTTTTCGCCGAATAGTCCATATATTAGCCAAACTGAAAATAAACAGACGTTACCTTCTGAATATGAAGCGGCGAGCGTAAGAGACGAGACCGGCGGGCACTGGAATGATAGATTCCGAGGTCGCCGCCCCTCTATAGCAAAATGACAGACCGGAAAGCGCCGCTGCTGACAAACAGAGTGTCGGGAGGAAGCGTTCATCGACTGAAAATCTGACTGACTTTCCCGAATATATATGATTCAGCCTGAGGCTCTTTTCTGGTAACGAGCAGCGACACGCGCAAAGCAAGGAAGCGATGCCTTGCGGCCTTGCTTCATACAGAGCCGTGGCAGCCAAACAACTGACATTCAGCATCATAGCGCACAATACTCCCACCCTTGAGGGGAGGGAGTATATTCATTTATTCTTTTGACAATCAAAAGTTTAGCCGCCACAGCCCATATTATGTTACTAACGCCGCGCGCGTTTTTAAGAAGCCAAGGCAGAACATTCCGCACTTAATTGATTAATTAGGATTTAGGACAGCTATTTTGTTAGTTGTCCAGAAATCCCTACCAAATGCGTAATTTTTACTCAATAATATTTGGAGTAACCAAAAATGTGTTGTAAATTTGTTGCGTAAATATTACACATTCAAATAATGATAATATGTAACTCAAATTTAACATAAGCGGATCACACGGCATATTCAGGTCTTGCAACGAAAGTTCATACACTCTTCCGAGGGGAGGAATATTGGTAAGGGGTAAGAAAAATTGAAAGAGGGGCTGTCAATGGTTATCAACTAACGAAATAACTTGCGATTTATCCTATAGTCTGAAAAAGTACAGAAATAAATAAAGCATAATGTTATGAAGAAAATCAGTGAATTTTGGAATATATTCAATTCCAAAGAGAACAGAACGAATGGCGACAAGGCTCGCATTTACAACTTGATCATTGTGGATGAGAGTGGCTCTATGATGCCTATTAGAGAAGCCACACTCTCTGGCATCAATGAAACAATCGGCACGATTCGTAACGCGCAGGAAGAATACGCTTCAACTCAGAATCATACACTAACTCTGGTTACTTTCGATTCCGGTCACAACAAACAAACGGTTCGGACAATGATTGACAACAAGCCAATATCTGAAGTGAAGGAGTTTAAGAATTACTCTCCTGATGGATGCACACCACTTTATGATGCTATGGGACAGTCATTGACCGTACTTCACAATCGTATTAAAGATGATATCGATGCGACGGCTGTTGTTACAGTTTTGACAGATGGCGAAGAGAATGCTTCCAAAGAATGGAACGCAAAAAGATTGCGCCAGCTCATAGAACAACTAAAAAAAGAAGGATGGTCTTTCTCTTATATGGGGTCAGCCCATAAGGTAAAGGATGTCACTGATTTGCTCTCAATCGAGAACGTTGTGGTATTCAGTCACGACAGTCTCGGCGCTGGCAACACCTGGGAACGGGAGCGTTCATCCAGACACGCTTATTACGAGAAGATGAACACGATGTATAGCGAGGATAGGAGTATGTCAAGGGAGGAAATGCTGGAAAGGAAACGCCGCTACGCCAAGGAATATTATGGCCCAAGAGTCACACCTGACCGAATTGACACCCTTAAAGAAAATGAAATCTTCGTGTTTGGCAGCAATGCCGTAGGCTTACACAATGGAGGAGCCGCCGCTCAGGCAATGCGCCAGTTCTGAGCAATACGGGGTCAGGGCGAAGGGCTTCAAGGCCAAAGCTATGCCATTCCGACAATGGAAGGCATAACACAAATGAACGAGGCCATTCAACGGTTCGCGATATTCGCGGCAAATCATTCTGACAAGCGTTTTCTGGTGACTCGTATCGGCTGTAGAACAGCAGGCTATTCCGCCAGCCAGGTGGCTCCACTTTTCAAAGAGTGCATCCCATTGGAAAACGTTGCCTTGCCATCTGACTTCTGGGAAGCCTTAGGGTTAAAGATGTATTAAGCCTGACATCTGAGTCCGGAGGACACTCCCTAAGTTCCGCCGTGGCAGTCAAACCGCTGACATTCAGCATTATAGCACACAATACTCCCACCCTTGACGGGCGGGAGTATATTCACTTATCTCTCTAACAATCAAAAGATTAGCCGCCATAGCATGAATTCCGCAAGAGCGGCATCCCGCTCCGGCATATTAAGAAGCGATATATTCCCGGAATTTCACGGTGATGTGCAAAATGCAGGAGCTACGGGTAGGAACAGGTGTGGCGGTAAAGAGGATGCTGACAAGGTATGAAGCGCAAGCGGGAGCAGAAGTTAAGGGAATCAAGTCCATACTGGCAGTAACCGCGCCTAAATATTCATTTGTCACGGAAGAATGTTGAATATGCGAGAAAAACAGATTATTTAACAAAAGTGTTTTATGGAAAAACAAATTTGTTATAAGCCTAAAATTCGGGAATAATTGGCAATATCGACTTAATTTCCTACATTTGCCCGCTACATATAATAACGCTATTTAGAAAGCTTATGTTCAAGATTCTTGAAAGAGTGATGCTGACTCCGAACATCTGCAAGATGGTCGTGTCGGCTCCCCGAATTGCCAAGGCGGCTAAGCCAGGGCAGTTTCTGATCGTCCGCTCAGATGAGAAGGGCGAGCGAATACCACTTACAATAAGTGACTACGACAGAGAGAACGGCACCGTGACGATTGTCACGCAGTTGATCGGAGCGTCTTCCGCGGCGATCATCTCCAAGGAGGAGGGCGAGTTCTTCAGCGATGTCGTCGGCCCGCTGGGCAACCCGTCCGCGTTCGTTGGGATGGCGGACGAGGAGCTGAAGGGCCAAAGGTACATATTCATCGCCGGAGGTGTCGGCACCGCCCCTGTCTATCCGCAGGCAAAGTGGCTGCACGAAAGAGGAATCGCTGTCGATGTCATCATCGGAGCGAAGACCAAGGATCTCCTGATCTACAAGGAGGAGTTGGCCTCTGCCTGCGACAACCTCTACCTCTGCACCGACGACGGCTCCGAGGGATTCCACGGAATGGTCACCGGACTGCTTGAGAAACTGGTGTCCGAAGGGAAGGAATATACCCAGGCGGTGTCCATCGGTCCGATGATTATGATGAAGTTCTGCACCCTCACCTGTAAGAAACTCGGCATCCCGGAGGACGTGAGTCTGAATATGCTGATGGTCGATGGCACGGGAATGTGCGGAGCCTGCCGCGTCACCGTGGCGGGAAAGACCAAGTTCGCCTGTGTAGATGGACCGGAGTTCAACGGCTATGACGTTGATTTCGACGAGGCTATGCGCCGTCTTGGGCAGTACAAGGCCGAAGAGGCCGAGGTTAAATCTAAATTAGGAATATAATGGCACAGAGAATACCAAGAGTACCGGTCCGCGAGCAGAATCCTAAGGTTCGCGCGCACAATTTTGAAGAGGTTTGCTACGGCTACAACCTTGAGGAGGCCACAACGGAGGCCTCACGCTGTCTGCATTGCAGGAATCCGCGCTGCGTGGCCGCCTGCCCTGTCAGTGTGAAGATTCCTGATTTCATCGCCAAGGTCGCGGCCGGTGACATCGACGGAGCCGCCGCGGTCATCGCCGAGGATTCCTCCCTCCCTGCTGTCTGCGGACGTGTCTGCCCGCAGGAAAGCCAGTGCGAGGGCAGTTGCGTCTTGGGGGTCAAGAGCGAGCCTGTCGCGATCGGAAAACTGGAGAGGTTCGTTGCGGATCACACGGCAGAGGCCAACACATCGGTGGCTGAGCCTGTCGAAGCCGCTGATGAAATATCCGCTTCGATGGCTTCGACAGGCTCAGCCACCGAAGGGCCGTCCTCAGACAAAGCCAAGGTAGCCGTCATCGGTTCCGGTCCCGCCGGACTCGCCTGTGCCTCAGACCTTGCGAAGAAAGGCTACGATGTCACGATCTTCGAGGCCCTTCACAAAGCCGGAGGTGTCCTTGAATATGGCATCCCGGAGTTCCGCCTTCCGAAAGACACGGTTCTCAAGCGCGAGATTGACTCGGTCAAGGCTCTCGGAGTCAAGATCGAGACCGATGTGATCGTCGGCAGGACTGTCACAATCGACCAGTTGATGGACAAGGAGGGATTCAAGGCCGTCTTTGTCGGCACAGGTGCAGGACTTCCTAAGTTTATGGGCATCCCTGGAGAGAATCTGAACGGTGTCTTCTCCGCCAATGAGTTCCTGACGAGGAACAACCTGATGAAGGCCTTCCGTGAGGACTACCTCACCCCTATCCACGCCGGAAAGAAATGCTGCGTGGTCGGTGGAGGAAACGTGGCGATGGATGCCGCAAGAACCGCCCTCAGGCTCGGTGCTGACACGACCATTGTCTATCGCCGCACCGAGAACGAGCTTCCGGCCAGAAAGGAGGAGGTTCATCACGCCAAGGAGGAAGGCATTGATTTCCAGATGCTGACGAATCCGGTCGAGATTCTCGGTGACGAGAAGGGCTGGGTAAGGGCCATCAAGTGCATCAGAATGGAGCTCGGTGAGCCTGACGCAAGCGGCCGCCGCTCCCCTATCCCGATTCCAGGCTCGGAGTTCGAGATTCCTACCGAAACCGTCATTATGGCTCTCGGAACCGCTCCTAACCCGCTGATCGTCAACACCACAAACGGTCTTCAGGCCACCCGCAGAGGCGGTCTTGAGGCCGATGCGGACGGACGCACGACCAGAGAAGGGATATTCGCTGGCGGCGACGCGGTGACAGGCGCGGCGACAGTAATCCTTGCGATGGGTGCCGGACGAAAAGCCGCGGCTGCCATTGACGAGTACCTCAGCGGTAAGTAAACGAAAAGATTCCACAAAGCAATTACGCCCATCGGGATAAAAGTTTCCGATGGGCGTAATTGCTTTGCTATTGTAATTATTTTTATTAAGGCAATGATTATAATTCACATATTCAAAATAATTCCATAAATTTGCCGTCCGGGCGTAAAATGAAAGTATGCTGAGAAAATTGTCCATAGTGCCGATCCTTTTAGCGATGATGATGGTGACGCTGGCGACCGTGATGCCGCACCACCACCATCAGACTATGATTTGCATCGTGGAGGAAGTCTGCGGAATTGACGGCAGCAACGACGACGAGCACACTCAGCATTCCGACGCTAACCACAATCAGGACGAAAGCCATTGCGTGGCACACAAACACTACTGCCCTTCCGAGACATTCAGTATTGACAATCAAGACTATGGCAGCGAATTGGACAATCTGATCCCGATTCTTGCCGCCCTTTACAACTCACTTACAATCAATCCTGAAAGCATAGTCTTTGAATATGCCGACGGAGATCTCACACCCAAATCCACACCGCCGCTGGCGATCTCTTTGGCTCCAAACGCGCCTCCTGTGTCAGCTTAAAGCAGTTCGGTAAACTCACGGCTCCACCAATCGCACCGTGAAACGTAACTTACCGTGACGCAATCAATTACAGATCCGTGCCAGTCATATTGGAAGGGCATAGATCCACACTCCATTGATTACCAACACCTTAACGATCACGCCTTAATAGCCCCGCCACAGTTACGGCGAGCGATTCAGTAAGGCCAGGATTACAGAACCGGAATTTTGGATCCGGTCAAAATAACAGCAATGGTGATCATCCTGAAAGAACAATAAATCAACACAATGAAGAGAACAATACTTTTATCAATGGCATTCTGCGCCATACTCGCGGGATGCGGCAACCATTCCCACAGCGAAGGTGACGGTCACAACCACGGAACGGAAGAGTGCGAGGGACACGACCACGAAGGCGAGGAGGAAAAAGGCCACGAGGGCCACAACCACAACGGAGAGATCTCTGTCAGCCTTGAGCAGCAGAAGACTTTCGGAATCACCGTTGACACAGTGACAGTCGGCAATTTCAACGAGGTCATCCACACAAGCGGCCAGATCCTCTCCGCGATGGGAGACGAGATGACTGTTGTCGCCAAAAGTTCCGGAATCATCAGTTTTGGCCGCCTGACCGAAGGCTCGGCTGTAGGAAAAGGGGCTTTGATAGCGTCGATTTCCTCCAGGGATCTCGGAGGCGGCGACCAGCTGGCGAAAGTGAAGGCGGCCTACGAAGCGGCCAAGAAGGAATATGAACGAGACATTCAACTGAGCAAGGACAACATCGTCAGCGAAAGCCATTTGGATCGGAGCAGGTTAGTTTACGAGCAGGCCAAGGCCGAGTATGATGCCTTGGCGTCGGGAGTCTCAAAGGACGGAAACGTCAGCGTCACCTCCCCGCTCGGCGGCTTCATCAAGAAACTGTGCGTGGCACAGGGTGACTATGTCGAGACCGGCACACCTGTCGCCGTTGTCAGCCAGAACCGCAGACTCAGGCTCAGGGCTGATGTCTCCGAGAAGTACTACGGGATGCTCAGCGGAATCAACGACGCAAACTTCACAACATCCTACAGCGACGCCGCCTACAGCCTGAAAAGCCTGAACGGCAGGCAGATCGGCTACGGCAAGGCCTCTGACGGGGACTACTATGTCCCGATCACGTTCGAGTTCGACAACAAGGGTGATCTCGTCGCCGGATCCTACGTTGATGTCTATCTAAAGTCATCGACCTCGTCAAAGGCCATCAGCGTTCCAGTAAGCGCAATCGTCGAGGATCAGGGTATCTACTACGCCTTCATCCAGCACGATGAGACAGGTTTCTTCAAACGCGAGGTGAAGCTCGGCCAGTCCGACGGACAGAGAGTCCTCATCAAGAGCGGACTGAATGAGGGTGATGTTGTCGTCACATCCGGCGCCGTTCAGGTCAAACTCGCCTCGGTAGTAGCCGTTCCGGCAGGTCATTCACATAGTCATTAGTCAGATGGAACAGCTCAATCACGAAAACGGACTGCTGAACGGCATCATCCGTTTCTCCCTGAACAACAGGATGGTGATCCTTGTGATCGCCACTCTCTGCCTGATAGCGGGAATATATTCAACAATGCACACCGAAGTCGATGTCTTCCCTGACCTCAACGCTCCGACCGTTGTAGTGATGACGGAAGCGGAGGGTATGGCTCCTGAAGAGGTCGAGAGACTTGTGACATTCCCTATCGAGACAGCCGTCAACGGTGCCACGAATGTACGCCGCGTGCGCTCTTCGTCAGCCGCTGGCTACTCCATTGTCAACATTGAGTTCGACTGGGGAACCGACATCTACAGGGCAAGACAGATCGTCTCCGAAAAAATCGCGATGGTCGGTGCGGACCTGCCTGACAACGTCGGCACCCCTACCCTCGGCCCGCAGTCATCCATCCTCGGAGAGCTGATGATCATCGGCCTTACCGCCGACACGACCTCAATGCAGGATCTGCGCACGATCGCTGACTGGACCATCAGGCCTCGCCTCCTCTCGACAGGCGGTGTGGCACAGGTGGATGTCATCGGCGGCGACATAAAAGAGTACCAGATCCAGATGAACCCTGGGAAGATGCGCCGCTACGGCGTGTCGATGGACGAGGTCATCTATGCCGTCAAAGGAATGAACCAGAACGCCTCCGGCGGCACTCTCTATGAATATGGCAATGAATATATCGTCCGCGGTCTTCTGTCCACCAACGACATAGAAGAGATGAAAAAGGCCGTGGTGAAGACTTCCGCCAACGGCCTGCCTATCACTCTGGATGCCATAGCCGATGTCCGCATCGACCGAAAGACCCCTATTTTAGGTGTCGCATCCTGCGACGGAAAGCCGGCCGTGCTTCTGACCGTCACGAAGCAGCCGAACACCAACACCCTCGCGCTGACCGAAAGACTTGACAATGCGATGAACGAGCTGAAGGCGAACCTTCCGGGTGACGTGAAGGTCAACTCACAGATTTTCCGCCAGTCAAAGTTCATCGACAGTTCCATCGACAATGTGAAGAAGTCCTTGATGGAAGGTGCGATCTTCGTGATCATCGTGCTGTTCATATTCCTGATGAACTGGAGAACCACCATCATCTCGCTCGTGTCTATTCCTCTCTCCATCGTTTTCTCTTTGCTTGCGATCAGAGGTTTGGGGCTGACGATCAACACAATGAGCCTCGGAGGAATCGCCATCGCCATCGGCTCGCTTGTCGATGACTCGATCGTGGATGTGGAGAATGTGTTCAAACGGTTGCGGCAGAACCGGGAAAAACCGGAAGGCGAAAGGGAGAGCGTCCTGCGAGTGGTCTATGAGGCCTCCAAGGAGGTGCGTATGCCGATGCTGAACTCCACTCTCATCATCATCGCCAGCTTCCTGCCTTTGTTCTTCCTCTCCGGAATGGAGGGTAGAATGCTCAAGCCGCTGGGAATCACATTCATCATCTCACTGATGGCTTCCACCCTCGTGGCCCTCACCGTGACACCGGTTCTCAGCAGTTTCCTTCTCGGCACTAAGCGCAGTGACAAGACCGACCGTGAGCCAGCTCTTGTACGCTGGCTGAAGAAAATCTACGGGAAAGCCTTGAATTGGTCAATAGGACACAAGAAATCCGTCCTCTGCGGAGTGGGAGTTCTGCTTGTCACGGCAGTCGTGATGTTCTTCACACTTGGAGGAAGCTTCCTTCCGGCGTTCAACGAAGGCTCGTTCACAATCTCAATAAGCACCATTCCGGGAATATCCCTGGAAGAGTCCGATAAAATGGGACATACCGCCGAGGAGCTGCTTCTCAGCATTCCTGAGATCAAGACCGTTGGTAGAAAGACAGGACGAGCCGAATTGTCAGAGCACGCATTCGGAGTGAACACCTCCGAGTTCGAGTGTCCTTTCGAGTTGGGTAAGAAAACGAGGAAGGAACTCACGGACGAGGTCCGCAAAAAATTGTCCGTTCTTCCTGGAGTGAACATTGAGATAGGAGGCCCTATCTCACACAGAATCGATGCTATGCTTTCAGGAACAAAAGCTAACATCGCCATCAAGTTGTTCGGTACAGACCTCAATAAGATGTACGAGATCGGACAGAAAATCAAGTCAGCGATCTCAGGAGTCGAGGGAATCGCCGACATCAATGTCGAGCAGCAGGTTGAGAGACCTGAACTGAACATCACGCCTAAGCGCGAGATGCTGGCCCGCTACGGAATCTCTCTGCCTGAGTTCGCCGAGGTTGTCAGAGTGGCGATGAAAGGCGATGTGGTCTCCACAGTCTATGAGGGCAACCGTTCGTTCGACCTCACCCTGAAAGTCAACGACGACGCCCGCTCGACAATCGAAAGGATCTCTGACCTTACCATCAGCACCGGCGACGGAAAGCAGATTCCTCTCTCCTACGTCGCGAACATCAAGTCTTCCGCCGGTCCTAACACGATCAACAGGGAGAACGTCAGCCGCAAGCTCGTGGTCTCATGCAACGCCACAAGCGGAGAGCTCTCCAAGGCCGTCGGAGACATCCGCGAGAAGATCGCCGAGAACATCGAGCTTCCGGAAGGCTACCACATCGAGTACGGCGGTCAGTTCGAGAGCGAGGAGAGAGCCTCGAAGACCATAGCCCTCGTGAGCATATTCAGTATATTCATCATTTTTATGCTGCTGTACGGTGAGTTCAAGAACATTCCGCAGTCGCTTGTGGTGCTGCTGAACCTGCCGCTGGCGCTCATCGGAGGTGTCTTCGCCGTGTTCTTCACCGACGGCATCCTGAGCATTCCGGCCATCATCGGATTCATCTCGCTGTTCGGTATCGCGACGCGCAACGGTATGCTTCTTATCGACAGGTACAATGTGCTTGTCTCGCAGGGACATTCGCGCTCGGATGCGGTGATGATCGGTTCGCTGGACAGACTGAACCCAATCCTGATGACGGCCATCACCTCGGCTCTTGCCCTGCTGCCTCTGGCTCTTGGCGGAGACCTGCCGGGCAACGAGATCCAGTCCCCTATGGCTAAGGTGATCCTTGGCGGTCTGTTCTCCTCGACACTTTTGAACGGATTTGTCATCCCGGTCATCTACCTTATCAACTCGAAGTCAAAAGAATAGTTTTACAAATTGTTTAACTGACTCATACAAACAAAATCGCTATGAATTATTTACGAATATATAAACCTTTGATCGCCATCTTCCTTTGCGCCGGAGCCGCCGCAAGCCTGGACGCTCAGTCCCCCACCGAAGCGGTTCTGAAGCAGATCGAGAAGAACAATCCCCAGTTGAAGGCAGCGGCCGCTGACGCCGAGGCTGACAGGTTGGAGAATCGTTCCGAGGCGCTGCTTGCGAATCCGGAGTTCGAGTTCAACTATCTTTGGGGAGCCGACGGGATCGGGAACAGACGTGACGTCCGTGTGACCCAGGCTTTCGACGCCGCCACATTGACCGGTATGAAGTCCCGTCAGGTGGCCGGGAAGAACGAGTTGACCGCCCTTCAGTACAAGTCCGAAAGGCTTGACATTCTTCTTGAGGCCAAGCAGGCCTGCATCGACCTGATCTACTGCAACGCCCTTGCCGCCGAACTCAACACTCATCTTGAGCAGGCGCAGACTCTTGTGTCATCCTTCGAGAAGAGGATGCGGGCAGGCGGGGCCAACGTTATGGATCTCAACAAGGCCAAGGTGCATCTGACAGCGGTCAGAGGCCAAGTTTCCAAGGTGGAGGTCGAGCGGCAGACGCTTCTCGCCACCCTTAAATCCCTGAACGGAGGCAATGACATCACATTGGATGAGATTTCCTACGACATCTCTGACATACTGCCGTCCGACTTCGAGTCTTGGTACGAGGAGGCCTCGCTGAAGAATCCTGTCCTGCAATATGTCCGTCAGGAGGTATCGGTCGGGAAAAAGCAGCTGTCGATTGACAAGACAGCGTGGATTCCTGAGCTGACAGTCGGGTATATGAGCGAGCTTACCACGGCGGACAAGTTCAGGGGCGTGACCGTGGGCGTGAATATTCCGCTTTGGAGCAACGCCAACAAGGTAAAGCAGTCGCGGGCTCGGATCGCAGCGGCGGAGTCGCGGAAGGCGGCGGCTGAGGAGAAGTTCTATTTCGAGTTGCTTTCGTTGTACAACAGCGCGGCGAGTCTCAAGGAGAATTCCGAGATGATGCGTTCGTCGCTCAGCGAGACTGACAGCCGAGACTACCTCCTTTCGGCGCAGTCCAAAGGCGAGATCTCAATGATTGAATATCTTGTCGAGACTGACCAGTACTACGATGCGCTTGAGCAGACGCTGGCGGCTGAGAGGGATTACCATCAGGCGCTCGCCCGGCTGAATGCAGTGGAGCTTTAGAATGAACCGCCGGACGATCTTTCGTTAGGGGACGGCGGAAAATAAAAGGCCTCGGAATTTTGCACGTCACCAAAATTCCGAGGCCTTTTATTATTCCTCTGTCCGGCATTATTCCACCGTGCGGTCGCTTCGACAGGCTCAGCGAGCGGCTATGCGGCGGGGCCGATTGGTTAGATGGAGAGAGCTACTCTGCGGCGGCGACGCACTCGATCTCGACGAGGGCGGATTTCGGGAGGGTCTTTACAGCGAAGGCGCAGCGGGCTGGGTATGGGGCTTTGAAGAACTCGGAATAGACGGAGTTCATCGCGGCGAAGTCACCCATATCGGCGAGGAAGACGGTTGTCTTGAGGACTTTGTTGAAGTCCGAGCCGGCCTGCTCGAGGATGGCCTTGAGGTTGGTCAGGGACTGACGGGTCTGGGCTTCTATACCGCCTTCCGGGAATGCTCCGGTGGCCGGGTCGATCGGAAGCTGGCCGGAAACGAAGATGAAACCGTTATGCTCGATCGCCTGGCTGTACGGGCCGATGGCGGCCGGTGCTTTTTCTGTGTTTATCTGTCTCATAATTCAAAATTTTGTCAAATTTAAGCAAAATTACCGATGTAATTAAGACGATAAAGCGTAAATTTGTAGTTGGCTTGGCTTTAAAGGCTGGTCGCGCGAAAACGACGTGGCCGGAAAGCCAGCGACAAAGAATATAACGATAACTAAAACACATTTTATCATGGCACTCGAACAACAGATCCAGAAGGACATAATGGAGGCGATGAAGGCTCACGACGAGTCACGTCTCAACGCGACAAGGGGCATCAAATCCGAGATTCTTCTCGCAAAGACATCAGGAACGGAGCACGAGCTTTCAGACGCTGACGTGCTGAAAATCATCCAGAAACTCGTCAAGCAGCGCAAGGAATCCGCTGAGCTTTACACCCAGGGCAACCGTCCTGAACTGGCGGAGAAGGAACTCGCAGAGATGAAGGTCATGGAGGCGTACCTGCCGAAGGCGCTTTCCGAGGACGAGGTCAGGAATATTCTTAAAGAGATCGTGGCCGAGGTCGGCGCCGCCAGCCCTAAGGATATGGGCAAGGTAATGGGAGCAGCGACGAAGAAGCTTGCGGGTCAGGCTGACGGGAAACTGATCTCTACCATCGTCAAGGAACTGCTCGCGCAGTAACAGCGGAAGCCGCACACAGGAATATTCATAAATAACAGAATTACAACAGCATCTATGATGGGAAAATCACAGAATATTGCTGCTGCGTTCGCCGCGCTGACTTTGTCGGCCGCGGCTTTTGCGCATAATGGAGCCACATTGGCCGAATCATCGACGGTCGCTGAGCCTGTCGAAGCGACAGAAAGCATTGGTAACGATATCGCTTCCGTCGGCGCTTCGACAAGCTCAGCGACCGGAGAGGCGACCGGCGCTTCGACAGGCTCAGCGACCGGGAAAGACCTCTACGACAACTTCAGAAACCCGCCGAAGTCCGCGAGGCCGAGGGTGTGGTGGCACTGGATGAACGGCAACATCACCAAGGACGGAATCAAAAAGGACCTTCTGTGGATGCAGAAGACGGGAATCGTCGGATTCCACAACTTCGACGCAGGTCTCCAGACTCCGCAGATTGTCGCGGAGAGACTGATCTATATGACCCCCGAATGGAAGGATGCGTTCAAGTATGCGATCAATCTCGCTGACAGCCTCGATATGGAGGTGACAATCGCCAGCTCGCCGGGCTGGAGCGAGACCGGAGGCCCGTGGGTCAAGGACGAGGACGCGATGAAGAAGCTTGTCTGGAGACAGATTGAGGTCAAGGGCGGAAAGCCGATCGAGATGAGGCTGCCGGAAGGCTTCGATGTCACCGGTCCGTTTATGGACTTCTGCGAGTCGTTCGACGGAATCTCACAGGTGTTCCTCAAGAAAAAATTCTACCGTGACATAGCGGTTGTCGGCGTGAAACTGTGCGACAGCGACATCAATGTCAAGAACCTTCACCCGACGGTCACATCCAGCGGCTGCGAACTGACCGGTGACGCACTGCTTGAGCGGCTCACAGGCGACAGCGTCGGCGGCTACCTCGACGTCACCCCTGACGGCAAAGGAAACTGCTGGATCCAGTACGAGTTCGCCGAGCCGCTGACTGTCAAGTCAGTGGTGGTCTCCGAACTCCGCAGGGGAACCAACCAGTACTCCCACACAAAAGAGCTGCTCTACAGCGACGACGGGGTGAACTTCAAGTCCGTGCCACTCACCTATCAGGCCACGGCACAAAGGACTTGCGCCATCCCGGCGACCACAGCCAAATACTTCAGGCTCAATCTGAAAGACAACACCGGCAAAAAGGATTGCCTGTTCGGAGTTTCGCAGTTCATCCTTTCGACAGTCACAAGGATCCAGCTTGC
>CAYZKZ010000041.1:0-21900 GCA_964479325.1 uncultured Muribaculaceae bacterium | reverse complement strand
CTCCCTCGCCGGGAGGCCCTGTCGCTTCGCTCCTTTAGGGTGGGGGGGAATGCGGATCAATCCATCAGCCGACCTATGGTCTTCCGGGCGCTTCGACAGGCTCAGCGACCGGAAGACTTTTGATCACTCTCTTCGTCTCGTCAGCGGCCGGAAGAAGAGATGAGGCTGTGAAGCCGCGCGTTGAAGGAAGTGCGGGAGAGGAGATCCTCAAGGGAGAGGTGCATTCTCCAGCGCCAATAATGATTGGAAATGGCTGGAATGTTGATACGCTCATCTTTCGGATCACCCTGATACCTGACAGTTCCGTCAATGGACATCCAGTCCTGAAGCGGAAGGACGCACAGCATCGAAGGCGATGCAAGATGCTGGTTGACAATCTTCTCGCAGAGCCAAGGCTCACACTGGAACGGGGCTTTTCCCTCGCAGTGGAGAATCTCGTGGAAGAAACGCTCGGACATAGCCGGATCCTCCTCCCACCATCCCCGCAAAGTCGAGGTGTCGTGGGTGCCGGTGGCGCAGACGGAAAGATAAGGATACAATGAAGGGTCGTCAAACGCCTTGCCGGACGCCTTCGGCATCCTCTGAATCTCAAGCGACAGAATCCTCAGATCCCTCATCACTTCCGGAACACAGGCCGGAATCATTCCCAAATCCTCACCGCAGGCCAGCATCCCGGTGGAATCCAAAAGCGCCGGAAGTTTTCTCATCGCGCTTTCCTTCCAGAAAGCATTGTGGCGACGGTAGAAGAAATCATCGTAAAGTTCGTTGAAAGCGCCCTTGAGGCAATCGTTCAAAGCGTTGAAATCCACTGTGTCACGGGCGGCGATGCAAGGATGGAACCAACCAGGGCGATGCGGATCAGGCACAAAAAGCCTCGAATCCGGGTCAAAACCTTTACACCTCAACTCATCGGCGGAATACGGCAGCGCAGGATTGAAATGCCCGGACAGCCCCGACCTCACACCGACAGGAATCTCCCAGATGCGGAAAAATCCAAGAATATGATCGATGCGGAAAGCGTCGAAATATTCACTCATCTTCCTTAGGCGGGCTTTCCACCAGACGTAGCCGTCCTTCGCCATCTCCGCCCAGTTGTAGGTCGGGAAGCCCCAGTTCTGCCCGTCGGCGGAAAAAGCGTCAGGCGGAGCGCCGGCCTGTGAGTCAAGGTTGAAAAGACGAGGAAAGCGCCAGGCGTCCACACTCGTCCTGCTGATCCCGATCGGAAGGTCGCCCTTGATCGCGACACCCTTTGAGTGAGCATATTCAACCGCCTCCTTCAGTTGCGCGTCAAGGCAGAACTGGACATAGCAGTAAAAGTCAGTCTCGGCCTTGTGCCTGCGGATGAATGAGGCGACCTTGGATTCTGAATATTCAGAAAGAGACTTCCATTTTCCGAACTCCGGCGTGCCGTTGATGTCCCTTTGGACGCGGAAAACGGCGTAAGGGATGAGCCAGTCCTTGTTGGCGGAGAAGAAACGTTTATAGTCTTTACCCGACATAACATCCTTGCCTACAGCGGCGAACGCCTCCCTCAGAAGACGGGTTTTCTCCTCGTTGACCCTTTCGTAGTCAAGCGCCGGCAATGCGTTCAGTTCCTTTTGAAGGGTCTTGTACCTTGCGTCAGTCTTGACTCCGGCGGACGGAAGGTGGATGAACTGCGGGTGAAGCGCGAAGGTGGAGTTGGCGTTGTAGGGATAGGAATCGGTCCAGGAACCGGTCATTGTGGTGTCGTTGATCGGCAGGAGCTGAATCACGCTCTGACCTGTCAAGGCCGCCCAGTCGGCAAGTTTCTTAAGGTCGTTGAACTCCCCTACTCCGAAGCTGTCCTCACTGCGCAGGGAGAAGACAGGCACGGCAGTACCCGCTCCCCGCCAAGGAACGGTCTCGAACTCCGGGACAACATCCCTGACCTCCACTGAGTTTCCCTCCGAAGGAATCTCGGCGAGACGATGGTTCGAGCCTGATTCCCAGACTTTTATCCCCAATGTCTCACTGTCCGCTATGACGAATTTGTACTCGAAAGGCTCGGCGGTGTCAAGAGAGACGCTCCAAAGCCCCGGGCCGACGGGAGTCAGCGGGATGACTTTCTTCCAGTCATCGAAAAGGCGGCCGCTCCCGGTGACGGCGAGGGTCTCGTCCTTTCTGATTCTGGCGCAAGGGACCGCAAAGGTCACGTTGCCGGAGCGCTTTGGGAAGATCCGGCGTTTCTTTACGTCCTGTGGCCTTCTGAATATCACCTCTGTAAAGGCCTTGGTCCAGAACGGAGAGTCGTCGGGGCGATCCTGCCAACGGTCACGGACAGCGAGCACGGCTGTCGGGGTTGCTGAGCCTGTCGAAACGACCGGCCCTTCGACAGGCTCAGGGACCGGGATAATTGGATCAGGGAGCGGAATAGTACGGCCGGACCATTCGCGGCGGACGCACTTCCCGTCACGATGAAGCTCAAAGGAATATTCAATCACAGCCTTTCCGTCTGGGACTTTTATGGAAGCGGACCATATTCCTGAGGGGACATATTCCATAGCGACCGAGCGTCCGTCGGAGGAAACCAAGAAGAGACTCTCTCCGGGAGAGGTGAAATATTCAAGGGAAACTTTTATAGTCATAATTGCGTGCCGCGGCGGGATAAGTCCGCCGACAACCGCAATATTAGTGAAAATATCCGGAAATGTAAGAGGTTGGCCGACGATTATTTAAAGGGATGTCAAGGGAACCGGCTCCAGCCCCGGTGTCCCGGCCATAGCGGAGGCTCTGCCATAAAGCCTTCAGAACCGCATTCAACGACGTCCTGTTGTATGTTTTGGAATTTTTGTTACATTCGTGCCGGAATATTATTGTTTACTTTGCCGTCAGAAATTGACACCACCGCAAGACGGTGATGTCCGCATTTGATAACACTAAACGTCAAAGACAAATGAGAAGGCGATTACTTTTGCTTGGGGCATTGGCTGCCTTGTTCTCCTGCGCAGAAAACAAGGACAACAATGGAACTCTTGATTACGAGACTTTGGATGTGAATTTCAGCGTCAAGGCTTCAGGTCTTGAGCTTCCGGAGGGGACAAACTTCGGAATAGCGGCATTCTGCGCGCGTGGCGGAAAGACAGATGTCGCTATGGGCGGACAGCCGATGACATCCTGGAACGCGGTCACCGGCGGACAGTCCTCCGCTTTGAAAAACTCATCAGAGAACGACAAGGTTGTGGCATATTCATCGGACCACGACTTCAAGTTCTATGCGATCTATCCGTACCGGAGCGGCGCGGATGTACACTCGCTTCAGGCGGCGGTGCCTTCGGTTCAGGAGTATTCAGCCGGAGTTCTCTCCTACCTGCCTTTGACGGCGGTGAAAAGAGTGGTCTCGGTGCTTCCGACTGTGGAGTTCGACCTCGACACACCGTTCTCCGTGCTTAATCTGAAAGTGCCTGCGGACATCGTCGAGGAAGGAGTCCCGGCAGCGCTTAAGTCCTTGACCATAGTCCCTTACGATGAGTCAGCGTTCTCCGGGGCGATCGCCGGAAGCGGAGTTCTTGACGCCGAGACCGGAACGTTCTCCTTGTCAGGAGAGAAGTCGAACAAGATAAGGGTGGATTTCCCTGAGGGCGGCTTGGAACTCAAGTCGGCCAGCACCACCATTTCAGTAGCGGCTCTTCCGTTCACAGTGCCGGAGGGCGGTTTCGACATTGAGTTCGAGGATGTCAGCGGCAAGACTATGCAGACATCATTCTACAACCAGGCCACCGACACGGGGAAGGCCATCGCGGCCGGAGAGACCGTAGATATCACTATCTCACGTTCCGCCGACGGAGTCGTTCCTGTCACGTTCCCGGTAGTGTTCAAGCTTGGAAAGTACGACGGAGTGCAGCATTTCACCAAGGACACCCAGCCGAAATGGGTTTCGGACGGCTATTGGTCCTGCGAGGAGCAGCCTCAGGCGTGGTGCCAGTGGAACAAAGTCTCAGATCCGAGCGACAAGTGCAAGCAGAAGATTGAGACAGTCAACAGCAAGAACATCTCATCCCCGGGAATCAAGGGAATCTGGACCGGAGACAATTTCGAGTTCACTATTCCGGTGAAGAAATTCGCCGCGGGAACGAAGATAAAAGTCAACTTCCCTATCTACGGCCGTCAGCAGCCTGTCTTCTGGTACATCAAGTATCAGGACGGAAGCGACGAGTGGAAGATCTGCGACCCGCAGGAGATCACGTCCAACGATCCGAACTATTCGATGACCTGCACGTTCGCGATGAAGAGAGGCGGAATCAACGTTGAAAAGGTGATCACTTTCGAGAACGCGATTCCGAGCGGCTATCTCAAGATCAGAATCGAATGCGCCGACGGAAGCGTCCAGGCGGCCGCCGACACCAAATTCGAGAAGCGTGACACGCCTTGGATCAGCAACAATGCCTACGGAGCTCCTTTCTATCTGGACAACGGAGGACTGGACGGAGTGTATTTCTCGATTGAATGATTGTAAGGATAATCAACAAGTTAGCTAAAAGGGCAGCGGGCATTCTTCTGTGTCTGCTGCCTTTTGCCGTGTCTTTTGAGTCCGCGGCGGCCGTCGAGGACAGGTGGTATTTCACACATTTCACATCGAGCGACAGCGGACTGTCGTTCAACAATGTCCACGCCGTCTCACAAGACTCGAACGGATTCATCTGGATCGCCACAGAGGACGGACTGAACAGGTTCGACGGGATCTCCTTCGAGAGGTACTACAAGGAGGATCTCGGAGTGAACACTGATTTCATCACGACGCTGTGTCCTGACTTGGAGGGGAATATGTGGGTGGGGACGGACGACGGAGTCACGTTCTACAGCCACAGGGAGGACAGGTTCATCCCTCTTGACAAAATCAGCGACAAAGGCACGTCCGTCAGCGGCAAGGTGACCCAGATAAGCATCGACAGAAACCGGACGGTGTGGATGTCGGTGAACGGGCTGGGACTGTTCTCGTACTATCCTGGGATAAGACAGCTTAAGAACTGGTTCACGGAGAACGGCCGCACGGTTCTGCCGGCCAACATCCGGTCTTTCTACATTGACAGCAACGGTGAGTTCTGGTTCGCCCTGTACTTCTCCGACCTGTGGCACTCGGACGAAAGCCTTTCAGGCATCGAGCAGGTGAGACTCGACGGATGGAAATCGAACGACGACATTATGGCCATAGCCCGCAATCCGGAGGACAACTCCGTCTATCTGGCCGCCTGGAGGAACGGATTGTGCTCGGCTGACCTGCGCAAGGGGACGTTCTCCACAGTGATCGGGAACAGTACCGGATTCAGGCCCACGGGGCTGTCCATAGACAGGGACAAGGGAATCTGGCTATCTACGACCGGCGGTCTCTTCCGCTACGATTCCGTCACAGGAGCAGTAAAGCGCTTCGGAAGCAGCCCGGAGGACAAATTCTCTCTGGCCGACGAGAACGCCACCGCCGTCTTCATCGACCGGGCGAACGGGCTTTGGGTCGGCACGATGTCCTCGGGGCTGAACTATTCGGCCGAGTTCCAGCGGAATTTCGACAAGTACTACCTTGCGGACAACGAGCCTCTGAACGGATGCTACGTGATGGATCTCGCTGATGACCGCAAAGGCAGGATCTGGCTGGCCACCGAGAAAAAGGGGCTTCTGTACCTTGACACGGCCACCGGGCTTGTACACCGCTACAGATCCGCCTCCCTGCCAGAATCCATCTTCTCCGTCTGCTATGATTCGGACAAGGTCTGGCTCGGCTCCCTGTCGGGAATCTACAAGCTGGACACCAAGACCGGGAAGGTCTCGACCTACACAAGAAGCCTGAGGAACAACCTTCAAAGAGACAACAAGACACACAAGCTCTTCAAGACCTCCTCCGACAGAATCCTCGCCGGAACGACCCTCGGAATGCTTGAATATGACACCTCGTCCGACAGCTTCATTCCCGTCGATGGATTCGAAGGGGTCTATGTCACAGGAATGGCCGAATCGCTGGACGGCAACCTCTGGGTTTCATCCTACGCCGACGGAATCTACAAGTACAGTCTCGGCGAAGGCAGGGTCCTGTCACATTATGACTATGAAGGATCAGAGGGGAAACACCTGACCGCCAACAAGATAATGAGCGTGTTCATTGACAGGGACGACAACCTGTGGGCCTGCTCCTACGGCGGCGGCATAATGCGCTACGACAGGGACAGAGACACTTTCGAGACCTTCGACGACTCTGTCCTCAGGAACAACCGCATCGCCTTCTCGCTGATAAGGGACGAGGGAGGACGAATCTGGGCCGCGACAAGCAAGGGACTTGTCTCTTTTGAATATCCTCTCGACGACATCCGCTACTACACAGTCTATGACGGTCTTCTCGACGAGATCGTGGACGGACACACGGCCATCAGGACTTCCGACGGAACGATGTACTTCTCGTCGCACAACGGAGTGATAAGCTTCAATCCGAGGCGTTTCCACACCGACAACCGCCTCCCTCCGATAATGCTTACCGACTTCTACATCGACGGAGAGATAGTCAAACCGGAGACCGGTGGACCGATCTCCTCCAACATCAACGAGACGGAGACCATCGTCCTGACACACAGGCAGAACAGTTTCGGTTTCTCTATGGTCCTTCTCGGATTCTCCTCCCCCGCCAGCAACAGATGCTTCTACAAGTTGGAGGGCTATGACAAGGACTGGAATCTCCTTTACGGCAAGTCTTTCCACTACTCCAACATACCGGCCGGGAAGTACAGGCTCCACGTCAAGGGCATCGACAGCAACGGGCTGTGGAACGACACCCATCATTCCATCCAGATCATAGTGAAGGAGGTCTTCTACAAGACAACCCTCGCCTACATATTCTATGCGCTTCTGCTCATCGGATCTGTCTGGGGAATCGTCAGGTACGCCTCCTCGGCCGCCGTCAAGAAAGAGCGCAAGCGCTCGGAGAAAGCCAAGAGGCAAAGGGAGGAGGAACTCTTCCACGAGAAGATGAGCTTCTTTTCCAGCATCATACACGAGATAAAGACCCCGCTGACGCTGATCAGGACACCTCTCGACAACATTATGGCGGCAGGCAACCTGGATCCGGAGACCCGCAAGGATCTGGAGGTCATCGGCAACAGCACGGACTACCTTGACAAGCTCGTCAAGGAGCTTCTTGATTTCGTACGCATCGAAGAGCGAGGCTGGGTGCTGGAGTACAAGCAGGTGGATATCATCGAGCGAATCGGCTTCCTGTACTACAATTTCAAGGAGACGGCCAGAAGCCGTAACCTGAGGATGTCGTTCGCACACAGCGAGGAAAAGATTGTGATCCGTGTCGATGAGGCGAGCCTTCTGAAGATGCTCAACAACCTGATGCACAACGCCGTGAAATACGCAGAGACATTCATCGACATCAAGGCGGAGCGCAAAGGCGATTTTGTGGAGGTCTCGTTCATCAATGACGGGCCGGCGATTCCTCCGGAGCGGAGAGAGGAGATATTCAAACCTTTCATTCAGTACAGCAGCGAGAGGCAGCCATATTCGCAGAGTTTCGGGATAGGTCTCCCGCTTGCGAGGACGCTCGCGCAGATGCACGGCGGGTCGCTCACGCTGGAGGAGGGCGAGCACACGGAATTCATCCTGAGGCTGCCGGTCGGGACTGTCTCGGAGACTTCCCAAACGACTGAGCAGAAGGAGATTCAGGCTTCGGAGAATGACGGCAGGCTGACCGTCCTGATTGTGGAGGACAATCTTGACCTGGCCGGTTATCTGGCCCGCAAGCTCGGAGCGGAGTACTCCGTCCTCACCGTTCCTTCCGCCGAGAAGGCTCTCGGCCTGCTTGCGAACAGGGATGTTGACATCATCCTCTCCGACATCGCCCTTCAGGGGATGAGCGGAATAGAACTTTGCTCGAAGGTCACATCCGACCTTAACAGCTCGCACATTCCGGTCGTGATGCTCTCGGCCCTTTCCTCTTCCGACGTGAAGGTGAAGTGTATGGAGGCCGGGGCAAGCCTCTACATCGAGAAGCCTTTCAGCCTCGACTACCTTATGGGGTCGCTCAAGGTGATCGCGGCCAAGAGAACCGCGTTCCGGGACGCGCACCTGTCCGGGAAATCCACCGTGGATCCGAACGAGTTCGCCATCACCAGCGCCGACACCAGATTCCTGAAGTCGATGGAGAAAGCCATAGCGGACAACCTCAACGATCCGGACTTCGGGCTTGAGCAGCTGGCCGAGGCGATGGTCGTAAGCCGCTCGACACTCATCCGCAAGGTCAAGGGACTTCTTAACGTCACCCCTAACGAGTACATCAAGGTCACTCGTCTCAACGCCGCCGCCACGATGCTGGCCAACGGGGCCGACAGGATCAACGATGTCTGCTACGCCGTCGGATTCAACACCCCGTCATATTTCGCCAAATGCTTCAAGAAGCAGTTCGGAAGGCTTCCGGCCGACTATATGAAAGAGAGCCGGGTTGATCAGGGGTAGGTGTTCCATTAAATGGAACTTTTCTTCTATTCCGTTTTGTATTTTTTAAGGACTTTTGCATAAAAGTTTGATCAGTTGGATTACTTATAACTAACCCGTAATATGATTGCACTAAGAAAATGCTTTTTGGCCGCGGTCGCAGCCATATTCTGTGTGGCCGCCTCGGCGCAGCAACGAACAGTGAAAGGCACCGTCTTCGACGAGTCGTCGCAGCCTCTGGCCGGAGCCTCGGTCTCCGTGCCGAACACGATGAGAGGAGTCACCACCGACGGTAACGGACGCTTCGAGATCCAGGCGTCCGACGGAGAGACTCTTTCCGTCGCCTTCCTCGGCTACCTGACCAAAGAGGTCAAGGTGGCGGGAGGAGATGTCATCAATGTGACCCTCTCGCCGGACACGAACGAACTTGACGAGCTTGTCGTCATCGGTTACGGCACGCAGAAAAGGGTGAACATCACCGGAGCGGTGGCCACGGTTGACTATGCCAAGGAAGTCAAGTCACGTCCTGTGACCAGCACGGCCCAGATTCTTCAGGGAATGAACGCCGGACTCGCCGTAAGCCAGGCCTCCGGCCGTCCTGGCGAGGAGGGGCTGACCCTGAGAGTCCGCGGAGTGGGGACACTGAACTCATCGACCCCTCTCGTCATCGTTGACGGTTTCGAGGGATCGATAGGCAATGTGAACCCGGACGACATCGAGTCGGTGTCGGTTCTGAAGGACGCCGCGTCCTGCGCCATCTACGGTAACAGGGGCGCTAACGGAGTCATCCTCATAACCACCAAGGACGGAAGCAAGAGCCAAGGGAAAGTGAGCTTCACCTATAGCGGAATGATGGCGGTGAACGAGCCTGCGAACAGATTCAGGGTCGTCTCCGACTACGCCGACTATATGTCGTTTATGAACGAGTCGGCGGAGAATGTGGACGCTGTCCTTCCGTTCTCACAGGCGATGATCGACCTTTGGAGGGAGAAATCCAAAGACCCGAACGGAATCGCCGAGTCCGGCTACCCGAACTACGTGGCCTACCCGAACACAGACTGGATGGACGCAATCTACGAGAAAGGAATATACCAGAAGCACAATCTCTCGGCCAACGGTTCAAACGGAGGCGTTAAGTACCTCATCTCGATGTCCTACATCGACAACCCGGGAATCATCTCGAACTCAGGGGCCAAGAAATTCCAGCTCCGCGCCAACCTCTCCGCTCAGGTGACCAAGTGGCTTGAGATCGGAACCAGAATCTGGGGCTACGAGCGCAGCAGCGAGCTGGCCGACTTCAATTTCGCCTATATGTCAAGAGCCGTTCCTGGAATATACCCGTACTATGACGGGAAATACGGATGGATGGAGAACCCGGAGCAGAGCACCGGATGCAGGAACAACCTGTACTTCTTCGACAGAATGACGGGCTACGACAAGGCCCACTACATCAACGCCACAGTGTTCGCAAACCTCAAGCTGCCGTTCGGCATAAAGTACGGAGCATCGTTCAACTACGGACGCACCGACACCGAGCACAAGGCCGTGACGAAAGTCCTGAACGCCTACTCGTTCAGAACCGGGGATGTCGCCTACCGCTACGACAACCTTGACAACCTTTCCGTCACGAAGAACGCCAACTTCGCCTACAAGTGGATATTCCAGAACAGCCTCAACTGGGCGAAGACCATCGCCAAGAAGCACGACATCACGGCGATGGTCGGCTCCGAGGCCTACTACCAGAACAGCAACTCCCTCAACGCCAAGAAGAAGCGCTTGGAGAACGACCAGTTGATGGAGCTTGACAACGCTCTGGATATGAACTCAATCTCCGGCACACAGACCGACTTCGCCGCCGTGTCGGTGTTCGGCCGTCTCACCTACGCCTACGACAACCGCTATCTCTTCGAGGCCAACCTCCGCTACGATGGTTCGTCAAGGTTCGCAAGAGACTCAAGATGGGGACTTTTCCCTTCACTCTCAGCCGGATGGAGAATCTCAGAGGAGTCGTTTATGAAGAACTCCGGCATCGACAACCTCAAGCTCAGGGCCTCCTGGGGAAAACTCGGAAACAACAGCATCGGCAACTATGAGTATATTCCTTCATACGCATCAGGATTCGAGTACTCGTTCGGCAACAAGCTGTCCTCCGGTATAGTCTCATCGCTGTCCAACAGCGCGCTGACCTGGGAGACCACGACTTCCACCGACATCGGTCTTGAACTCGCCGTCCTTGACGGAAGGCTCACATTCGAGACCGACTGGTACAACAAGGTCACCGACGGAATCCTCTACAAGGCTCCGGTCTATGCCACAATCGGCAACAAGTCAGCGCCTTACCAGAACCTCTGCGAGGTCACCAACAACGGTATCGAACTCACGCTCGGATGGAAGGACGACATCAAGGACTTCCACTATGGAGTCACCGCCAACTTCACCCGCAACTGGAACACGGTCAGCAAGTACAAGGGCCGTCTGAAAGCCGGATGGGTGACTGACGAGAACGGCAACCGCTCCTACCAGAGCAACATTGGAGACGTGACCACCACAGTCGATGGAGCAAGAAGGGTTATGGAAGGGAAGATGATCAACGAGCACTACCTTCTGAACACCTATTCTGGAGACGGGACATATTTCTTCGCCGACGGCAGCGTGAATCCGGCGGGAGGTCCGAAGGACGGTATGATCCGCACGCCGAACGATATGGCCTGGCTTGAGGCTATGGTAGCCTCCGGCAGCACCTTCCTGCCTAACAAGACCATCGGCAAGAAAGGAATATGGTACGGTGACTACATCTATGCAGACGAGAACGGAGACGGAGTGTATGGCGACGCCAACGACTATATGTTCACAGGCACTTCGATAACCCCTAAGTTCTATTACGGAGTCCAGGTGGAACTCGGATGGAAGGGTCTTGACTTTTCGATGCTCTGGAACGGTTCGGGCGGAGCGCAGACCTACTGGAGGTACGTGGGATTCAACGCCTACTCCACGGGAACAAACTTCTCCCTGCCTAAGGACATCTCCTACGACCACTATTTCTTCGATCCTGAGAACCCGGAGGATCCAAGGACGAACATCACGTCCAAGCACGGCCGTCTCACGATGAACTACGGTTCGGAGCAGAACGGAGGCCAGTGCTATTCCAAGGTCTTCCTTTATGACACGGACTATCTCAGGCTCAAGAACCTCACCGTCGGCTACACCTTCCCTAAGAAATGGATGAAGAGCCTGTCGGTTCAGGATTTCAGAATATTCTTCAGCGGAGAGAACCTTCTGACAATCACCAAGTATCCAGGATTGGATCCTGAGATTTCGGAGAAGATGAACTACTACGCCCTTCTCCGCCAGTACTCTTTCGGATTGAGTCTCAAATTCTAACATTTGTCTGAAATGAAAAACACAATAAAGATATTGGCGGCCCTGACTTCCGCCGCGGCCCTGATCGGATGCAACGACTTCCTTGACAGGTTTCCTTACGACACAGTGAGTTCGAACACGGTGTATAGTTCCGCCACTTTGGCGGAGAACGCCGTCACGGGTGTGTATAGCAACCTGCTGACCAACTACAACAGCATAACCGGTACAAACTGGGACGCTTTCTGCTCGGCGCTCGACATAAACGACCAGAGCATCTCGCTCAGATACCCGTTTATGCTCGGACTCGTCCAGTCCAACAACGCCCTGTTCCTCAACACCTGGAAACAGCTGTACGAAGGAATCAACCGGGCTAACGACGTGATCGCCAACATCGGAGGGACGACCGCCCTTCCGGAGGAGACAAGAACCCGCCGCATCGCCGAGTGCAAGTTCCTCAGAGCCTATTGCTACTACAGGCTCAACGCCCTCTGGCGCGGTGTTCCGGTCTATCTTGAGAACCTCGCTCCGTCCGAGTACACCAAAGGCCGCGAGACCGAGGAGGAGGTCTGGAATGTCATCCTCAACGACCTCAGCGACGCGATTGACTGCGAGGTGCTTCCCGACAAGTACAAGTCCGGTGACAGCGACTACGGCCGTGTCACCAAGGGAGCGGCCTACGCCCTGCGCGGAAAAACCTATATGTGGATGAAGCAGTGGGACAAGGCCGAGGCCGACTTCCGGAAGGTGTCCGAGTGCGGTTTCGGGCTGTTCAAGGGAGCCTACGCCGACATATTCAAAGAGAAGAATGAGAAGTCGGACGAGATGGTCTTCTCCATTACGATGGAGGATCTTCCTTCCCACGGCAACGTCTATAGCCGCACCTACGGCAGCTGGATGACCGCCGGAAACGGTCAGAACCACTACTTTATGAACGTGAATTTCGTCAACTCGTACCAGTGGGCGGACGGAAAGCCGTTCTCATTCGACGATGTCATCCCGGGCTACAACGAGATGGACGCCAAGGCAAGGAGTGTCTATTTCCTGAGGGATGATATGACTGAGACGGAGAAGGCGACGATGCAGGCCTACGGAGCGGATATGTCCAAGTACGAGCAGAACGGCAACGAGGCGAGACTCCTCAAGGCCTTCACGGGCAGGGACCCTCGTCTTGCCGCCACTGTGATCGCCCCTTACACGAACTACCTCGGAGGCTTCGCTTCGGGAAGCGCCGTCAACTACCAGACCAGATGGCCGTACCGTTCGGAGAACGCTCCCGACTTCGACCTCCGCACCGGATCTCCTACGCATATGTACTACTGCATCCGCAAGTTCGTCACTGTCGGCAAGGAGTATATGAACGTGACCTACAACCCTGTCGATGTTCCTGTCATAAGGTACGCCGACGTTCTCCTCTGCCTGGCGGAATGCCTCAACGAGCAAGGAAACACCGATGAGGCCGTGCGATACGTCAACGAGGTGCGCTCAAGGGCCGGGGTCGCCAAACTCGACTCAGGCGAGGACTGGCTCAAAGTCAACGGACAGGCCGACCTGCGCAAGAGAATCCAGGACGAGAAGCATTGGGAACTCGCCTGCGAGGAGCAGCTCTACCTGGAGGAACTGCGTTGGGGAATATGGAAGAGCAGGAAGATCGACTTCGCCAAAGGCCTGATGCAGTGCTGGGGCGAGCCTGTCTATGAATATGTCTATGGCGGCGACTCCTACCTTAAATGGGCAATTCCGTCATCGGAGAAAGAGAAGAACCCGAATCTTGAGCAGAACGACGGGTGGTATTAATATCATTGTGAAAACAGAACTTACAGATTACTTATTATGAAGCGACTTATCTTGGCCGCGGCGGCGCTTGCCTGCGTCTGGACATCGGGCGCGCAGACCACAAAGGAGGATGTCAAGGCCTGGGAGGGAACGATCGATATGCCGACGTACCTTCTGGACGCACCGGAGGAGGCTCCGATCTTCGAAAGAGACTGGTCCTACCAGAGGGCGCGCAGAAGCGTCTATCCTTACCTTCTGAACGACAATATGACCCGTAAGAAGGAGACCGTCACCTACAAGGCTCTCTATATGGAGAATGAATATGTCGAACTATGTGTCCTCCCGGAGATCGGCGGACGGCTCATCTACGCTGTTGACAAGACCAACGGCTACGACATATTCTACCACAACCACGTCATCAAACCGGCGAATGTCGGAATGCTCGGAGCCTGGGTCTCCGGAGGAGTGGAATGGAATGTCTTCCACCACCACAGGGCGACCACCCACACTCCGTGCGACTACCGCATCGAGGACGCTCCTGACGGAGGCAAGACAATCTGGGTCGGAGAGACCGAGTACCGCCACAGGATGTCCTGGGCGATCGGAATCACCCTACATCCGGGCAAATCCTACATTGAGATCACCGGCCGTCTGATCAACTCGACGATGGACAGCAACTCGATGCTCTACTGGTCCAATGTCTCCACCCTCGTGGACGAGAACTACCAGATCATATTCCCGCAGAGCGTTGAGTTCGCCACATTCCACTGCAAGAACTGGATGGCGCACTGGCCTGTCACTCACGAGCCTTTCAACGGAATGGACTTTTACAGGAACGGGATCGACGCATCCTGGTGGAAGAACCACTATATGTCCAACTCGATGTTCGTCTATGACCTCAAGGAGGACTTCATCGCCGGCTACGACCACGGCCGCAAGGCGGGTACGATGCTGACGGGCAACCACAACATCGTCAAAGGGGGAAAGTTCTGGCTCTGGGGTCCAAACTCCGAGTGGGACACGAAGATCCTCACCGATGATTCCGGACACTACTGCGAGCTGATGGCCGGAGCCTACTCCGACAACCAGCCGGACTACAACTGGTCCGCTCCTTACGAGACAAAAGAGTTCTCGCAGTACTGGTACGGAATCAGGGATATGGACGGTGTCAAGGCCGGAGACAGGCACGCCGCCATCAATATGGAGCCTCTTGACGGATCGAAGGTTCTTGTCGGCGTCAACACAACCGAACCGATGAAGGGCCTGAGAGTGGAGCTTCGCTCCGCCACTGACATCGTCTGGTCAGCGACAGCCGACGTCTCCCCTGACAAGCCGTTCGTGAACACCGTGAAACTTGACGGCGGAATCGACACCAAGTCCCTGACAATGACCCTTGAGGACGCTGAGGGCAGGATTATGCTGAGCTACAAGCCTGTTGTAAAGGATCCGGAGAAACCGCTGCCGGCCATCGTGGAGCGGCCAAAGCTCCCTAATGAAATCGAGAACACGGAGGAGTGCTACCTTGTCGGACTGCGTAACCTTCAGTTCCACAATCCGTTCATCGATCCGACCGACTACTTCGAGGAGGTTCTCCGCCGCGATCCGGGCGACACAAGGGCGAACACCCGTATGGGAGTCTGGTACAGGCAGAGAGGAGAATACGACAAGGCCGCGGCCTACCTCCGCAAGGCTCTGGAGCGTCTTACCCACGACTACACCCGTCCTAAGGACTGCGAGGCGATGTACAATCTTGGACTTATCCTGAAGATCCAGGGCAAGACAGCAGCCGCCATCGACACACTCTACCGCGCCGTCTGGAACTACACCTACAATTCCGCTGCCAACTATCAGCTCGCGCAGATATATTCAGCCGCCAAGGACTATGAGATGGCTCTTGACCGCCTTGACGAGGCCGTGACCTACAACGGCCGCAACTTCGAGGCCCTCAACCTCAAGACGAGCGTCCTCCGTGAGACCGGCCGAGCCGACGAGGCATTGGCCTGCGCCGATAGGGTTCTTGCCGAAGACCCACTCAACTCTTATGCAGTCGCCGAGAAGGACATCATCCGCGGCACGGACAGTCTCAAGGTTCTGATGCGCGACCAGGTGGAATCCTACATTGAACTGGCTCTGAAGTATTTGCATAACGGATTCGAGGCAAAGGCCGTCGAGCTCCTGAAATACGCTGACTCGATAAAGCCTTACCCGACCGTCAAGATGTGGCTGGGCTATCTGGCCGACAGCGCAGGCGACAAGACGGCCGCGGCCAAATGGTTCAAGAACGCTCTTGAGCTTCCGACGAAGTACTGCAATCCGTTCCGTCTTGAGACCATTGATGTCCTGAAGAAGGCAATGGAGTACTGCCCGGAAAGCGCCAAGCCGCACTACTATCTCGGCAACCTCCTGTACGACAAGCAGAAGGACAACGCCATCGCACAATGGAAAAAGTGCGTGGAGATGGATCCAGCCAACGCGATGGCTTGGAGAAACCTCGGCTGGGCGAACTGGCTCTACACCAAGAACTACAAAGAGGCGGCCGGTTACTACGAGAAGGCTATTGCCCTCGCTCCGGACAACGCCCTGTTCCTCGAAGAGGCCGACCAGGTCTATGAGGCCGGCGGCGCTGACGTGAGAACCCGCTTCAACCTCCTCAAGAGCCACCACGAGACCTGCGTCAAGCGCTACTACCCACTTGCCGCCGAAGTCATCACAGGAACTTTCATCGGGGAATATGACTACGTTCTCGACCTGCTGAGGAACTGCTACTTCCCTACCCGCGAGGGAGTCGCCAACTTCCACGACGTTTATGTGGACGCGTTGATCCTCGCAGGCCAGAAGAAACTCTCGGAAGGAAACTCAAAGGAAGCGATCAACCTCTTCAAGGAGGCCTTTGAATATCCTGTCAACCATCAGGTGTTCCTTGTGGATGAAAGGACTCCGCGTGACGCTCAGATCTGGTGGAACATCGCCAAGGCCTACGAGACCGCGGGACAGAGATCCAAGGCCGTCGCAGCCTACAGGAAGGCCGCCGCGGTGGATGACAAGGGAACCGACTACAGATTCTGGAAAGGGCTTGCCTTGACCAAGACAGGGAAAGCCGCCGAGGCAAAGGCTCTGTTCGAAGGACTGGTCAAGACCGGAGAGGACGGAATCGTGACCGAGTTCGTGAACTTCTACGGAGCTGAAGGCACGACCGGCTCGACTGTGGAAGGCATCAACACAAAAGCCTACTACACAATGGGACTCGGCTATCTCGGACTCGGTGACGAGGCGAAGGCCAAGGAGTGCTTCAGGAAATCCGTAAGCCTCAAGGTGGACAACCTTTGGCCGAATGTTATGTTGAAAAGCCTTGAATAAAGACACTGGAAATGCGAGGACTATATAGATTGGCCATCCCGGCCGCTGTCATTCTGGCCGCCGGATGCGGCCAGGATGAATGGCCGGAGGCAAAGGATGTAAGAATATCCTGGGATCGTTCCACGTTCACGGAGATGACATCCGTGAACGTCAAGGACGAAGGATTCACGGAGGAGAACCTCTACTACCCTCGAATCAAGAGACTTTCGGACGGAAGCCTGCTGATGTCTTTCGAGAACGACCACTTCGGATGGGACATCTATGTCCGCCGAAGCGAGGACAACGGCAGGACGTGGTCTGACGCGAGCCTGTTGGTGAGGACATCACCGGCTGTCTCCACTGTCGGCGAGGACGAGAAAGTCTATGTCAACCCTGACTTCATCGAACTGAGCGACGGCCGCGTCCTTCTTGCGTACCAATGGAGGTACAAGAAAGGCTACAACGACCTTCCGAACACGAACGAGAACTGCGGAATCGAGGTGATGTTCTCCGATGACTTCGGAAAGACCTTCTCCGAACCGGTGGAGGTTTACCGCGGCAGATGCTGGGAACCGGCTATGCTTCAGCTTCCTTCCGGCGAGATACAGATGTTCATCACCTCGTCACAGGAACTGATTGACAATATGTCAGCTCCTCAGACGGTCATCATCCGCTCGTTCGACGGAGGAAAGACCTGGCAGGGGAAGGAACGCTGCGGGATCGACGACAACGAAGTGATCGCAAGGACGGTGGATTCACGATCAACCTACGACGGGATGCCTTCCGGAGTGTGGCTTGACGACAACGGCGGAATCGCCGTTCCGGTTGAGGTCTGGCACGGGGAATGGGTCGTGGACCAGACACCCGTGATCGTCAAGACCGACGCAGAGACGAACTGGCGCAGGGATCTGGAAACAATCCGGAAGGAAGGCGGTCCTGAGTGGCCTCTCAAGAAGCAGCTCAACAAGGACTTCTACGGCTATGGGCCTTACTGTACCAAACTCGGTACCGGCGAGGTGGTTGTACTTAGCAATGGCCAATACAAAGGGGTCCAGGGCATCTGGACATTCATCGGGGACAGGAAGGCCGACAATTTCACCAACGCCACCTCTCCGTTCGACGGCTATTGGGGATCGATCGACTACATCGGCGACAACAAGGTCATCGCCACCGGCACGGTGAAGTACGAGGCCGACGGCAGGACAAGGGGGATGGTCAGAGCCATAACAGGCCGCCTGAACTATTCAAAGACGCTGGAGAAAGGAGACTTGACCGCAGCGCCGCTCAAGGATTTCAATCAGGAGAGCAACGACTGCTGGTTCCTCGGGCATTTGTCCGACTCAAGGATATTCGCTGATTTTGGATGGACCGAAGAGAATTTTATTCTGATTTCGTATCTTTATGACCGGAAACTCACGGCGCTGACAACCGAGAACTCCGACGCGGTCGAGCTTTTGCTTGCCGGAAAGGACGGAATTCAGCGTAAGATTGTGGTCAACGGAGCCGGATCCTACCTCGTCTATGTCGAGGACAATCACTCCTGGAAGAAGATCGCGGAGGGAAAGACCGGTGATGTGGAGGTTGTCGGGACACTCAACGACGACTCTGACGAGGATCTCGGCTTTTCGGCGAGACTTACAGTTCCGTGGAATCTCCTCGGAGGGAAACCGTCCTCAGGTGAGGTGCTGAAGGCTCATCTGAGACACCACTACAAGGAAAAGACATCCGAGAAACCCGCCTGGAGGATCGAGGAGATCGAAGGAGAGAACTCCGACTACCCGGCAGAATGGCTCAGCCTCAGGCTGAAATGATAATATTCATAAAAAGAAATGATTGGAAAGAATATATTCACGGCGCTTGTCGCCTCGTCCGTCATCGCGCTTCTTGGCTGCAAGGCGGAGGATCCTGACAACGGAGGCGGCGGCAACAGCGGAGAGTCCGTCTCAAAGACATTGACACTCACTCCTTTCAGCGAGCTTAACGCAGGGAGTGACGCTCTCAACTCACATTCTGACGACTGCGGCCGTTCCGTGCTTTCGCTGAACTACCGCTCGATTGTCAATGTCAGCGGATCGGCGGTCCTCGGAACAGACTCCCCTACCTACTCCAGAATCGTGAAGTTGGCGGACGGGACCTACATCCTCACCGCGCACGACTACTATGCCGGAGGCAACGGCTCGACCGTCTTCTGGGCCACGAGTCCGGATCTCGTGAACTGGACCGGCAAAGGTAAACTGTTCGCTTCCTACAGCCTTGTGAACAGCCGTGGGCAGGACGCCACAAGGCTCTACACCAACGGATTCGGGAAAGTGCTGTCGAACGGCGACATTCTGATGTTCGCATCATTCAGAACCACCGGAACTTATGCTTTCTGGCAATGGAGAGACGAGCAGGGAATCGTGATGAGGCGCAGTTCCGACAACGGGAAGACCTGGAGCGAGCCTTTCGAGGTTTACCGAGGCCCGAACTGGGAGGCGATAATGCTTGAGGAATCTGACGGCGATCTGGAGCTTTATTTCTCCGAAAGCCGTCCGTGGATTTCCGGAAGCCACTCCGGCACATCAATGGTGCGTTCCACAGACGGAGGCAAGACCTGGCTGCCGGAACTCGGGAAAGAGCCTTACCGCGTCATAAGGCACACCTGGTACGACGAGCATCAGGACAAATGGCTTTTCACAGACCAGATGCCGGGGCTGATCATCCTCAACGGAAGCGACCAGAAGGCCGGAATCTTCGAGTCCGCTCACGAATATCCCGCAAACGGTAAAATCAACTTCAACATCTCGTTCGCCTGGTCTCCGGAGGACGGGAAATGGGATTACATAGAAGGCGAGGAGAAGAACGGAGCCAATCTGGATGTAAAGACCGCCCCTGTCGGTCCGGCCGAGAGGGCGATCGATCTTTGGAAAGGCGGAGCGCCGAGCATCCAGCAGTTCCCTTCCGGCGAGACCGTCATCTCCTATGGAGAGTCAACCTACCTGTGGGAAAGAATCGGTGACTCAAAGGCAAAGAATTTCGGAGAGGCGTTCAAGCATCTTCCGGCCAAGGGTTCCTGGGGTTCGCTGATGATTGACAACCCGCACGAGATCGTGGCTTATATGCGCAACAGTTCAGACAACAAGAACATCTGCGTCACTCTTTGCAAACAGGCATTGAACCACCGCATCTCCGCGTCGTCCCACAAGGTGACACCGGACGGAGACAACAGCGACTGGCATAAGACAGACGACGCTTTATTCGTCGGTGGCAAATGTCAGGCGCAGGCCACATTGAGATGCGCCGCCGATGATGAGAACCTCTACTTCCTCGTCGAGTGTCTGGACGAGAATGTCTCCAAGGATGACTACGTCCAGTTGTTCCTGACTCAGGCCGACCAGACCTCGCTCAACGGCAAGGCTGTCAGGGTGAAGGTCGGGCCTTCCGGAATCAGGAACCAAGGGAACTACGCAGGAGGATGGTTCGAGAAGGATCTCGGAGCTAAGGCCTCCGTCAGCTACGACGCCACCCTGTCCGACTCTTCCGACAAGGACAACGGATGGTTGGCCGAGATTGTCATCCCTCGCTCTTCGATCGAGATCAAGGACGGCAAGGTGCTTGTCAACCTGGCTCTGTTCGATATGGAGGGAGGAGAGGACGCCATCATCCCTACCGGAGAGAGAAATCCTCAGAAATGGATGCTGGTGACAGGTCTTTAGAGGAGTGCGGCGACAACTAATTATTAATATTCTCGTGTTATGAATTTCAGGCACATCGTTCTTATAGCTCTCCTGTCGGCGGCCGCTGCTTTCACCGCCGATGCGAGGAAGGCCTCCAAAGGGGTCACAAGTGTAAGTTTCGGTTCTCTGTCCGACGGCGAGCCGACGCTGCTCTACCGGCTTGTCAATGCCTCCGGCGCAAGTATGGAGGTGACTGACTACGGATGCAGGGTTGTACGCATCAACGTTCCCGACCGGAACGGAAAGATTGACGATGTTGTCCAGGGATGCGGCGACATCCGCACTTTCGAGACAGGGAAGGAGAGGTTCTTCGGCCCGGTGATCGGCCGTTTCGGCAACAGGATCGACGGCGGAAAGTTCACCCTTGACGGAGTGGAGTACAAACTGAACGCAAACGAGAGTTTCAACGGAGAGCCTGTGATCTGCCACGGTGGAGTGAACGGGTTTGACCGGAAGGTCTGGAAATCAGAGCCGCTGAAGGAGAAGGACAGGGTCGGGGTCCGTTTCACGAGACTCAGCCCGGACGGAGAGGAAGGATTCCCCGGAAACCTCAACTGCTCGGTCACCTACTGGTGGACCGACGACAACACCTTCAGAATCGAGTACGAGGCCACGACGGACAAATCGACGGTCATCAACCTGTCCAACCACACCTATTTCAATCTCAAGGGACAGGACGGCGGCTACGTTATGGATCACAGGTTGCAGGTGGATGCGGACAGCTACTTCCCGAACAACTCGCATTTTGTGCCGAAAGGCGGTGCGGAGCCAGTTGAAGGCACGCCGTTCGATATGCGCGAGCCTCACCGCGTGGACTATGCGATAGACACTCCCAACGAACACTTCGTCACGATGAAGGGATTCTCAGTCTGCTGGAAGCTGAACAAGCCACTGGACACGTTCGGCAAGGCCGCCGACCTTTACGAGCCGCGAAGCGGCAGAGGTGTGGAGACCTGGACCACCGAGCCTGGTCTGCTGACCTTCACGGCCAGAAGCTTCAACGAGAAGATGATCGACAAGAACGGCAAGCCGATGGAAAAGTTCGGAGGAATGCTGCTTGAGACAATCCATTTTCCCGACTCCCCGAACCGTCCCGACCTACCTTCCACGGTTCTCCGTCCCGGCGAGACCTACCGCTCCGTCACCGAGTACCGTTTCTACGCCCGCTGACAACGCAGACCGCCGCACCGACACTGTCAAACATTGTTGACGGAAGCATAAAGATATAATATAATAACCTGTTGGTTGAATTAAATTAGTGAATATTTTATCTGTCCAATCG
>CAYZKZ010000040.1:0-21917 GCA_964479325.1 uncultured Muribaculaceae bacterium | reverse complement strand
GCCCTTGGGCCACGACCGGCCGCGTCGGCGGAAGAAAGCCGAACATCATCACGTCGCTTGAGCTCCGCTCAGAGGAGATGGAGGTCATCAATCTCCGCATCCAGAAGAAATACAGGGAAATCGAGGAAAAGGAAGTGCGCTTCGAGGAATATCTTCTCGACGACGCTGAATATGCCATCGTGGCTTTCGGCTCGGCGGCCCGCATCGCCAAGAAGAGCATCGAGATCGCCCGCTCGCAGGGCATTAAGGTCGGACTGCTCCGTCCTATCACCCTCTGGCCGTTCCCGACCAAGGAGGTACAGAAACTTGCCGGTAAGGTGAAAGGCATCCTTTCGCTTGAGATCAACGCCGGCCAGATGGTCGAGGACATCCGTCTCGCGGTGGCCGGAAGCGTTCCGGTTCAGCATTTCGGCCGACTCGGCGGAATCATTCCTGATCCTGACGAGGTCGTTGAGGCCATCAAACGTCTTTTCTAAATCTGAAGGCTATGACAAGAGAAGAAATAATTGAGAAAGGCCAGGTGGTCTATAAGAAACCGACCTTGCTGAATGACACTCCGATGCATTACTGCCCTGGGTGCAGCCACGGAGTCGTGCACAAGATAGTCTCCGAGGTGATCGAGGAGATGGGGATGACGGACAAGACGATCGCCATCTCGCCGGTGGGCTGCGCCGTGTTCGCCTACAAGTACATCGATGTTGACTGGGAGGAGGCCGCTCACGGAAGGGCTCCAGCTCTGGCAAGCGCCACGAAGCGTCTTTGGCCGGACAGACTCGTCTTCACCTATCAGGGAGACGGTGACCTGGCCTGCATCGGCACCGCCGAGACGATCCACGCCCTGAACAGGGGTGAGAACATCACGATCATATTCATCAACAACGCCATCTATGGAATGACAGGTGGCCAGATGGCTCCTACTACTCTCCTTGGGATGAAGACGGCGACCTGTCCTTACGGCAGGGAAGTCTCGCTGCACGGCTATCCGCTGAAGATAACCGAGATAGCGGCCACGCTCGACGGAACTTGCTATGTCACAAGACAGGCGGTCCACACCGTCGCCGCGATCAACCGCGCGAAAAAGGCCATAAGGAAGGCGTTTGAATATTCAATGCAGGGCAAGGGATCCAATCTCGTGGAGATTGTCTCGACCTGCAACTCCGGATGGAAGATGAGTCCGGAGAAGGCCAACAAGTGGATGGAGGAACAGATGTTCGCCTACTACCACCTTGGTGACCTCAAGGACAAGGGTGTTGAACAATAATCGACAAGGCTATGACAGATGAGATAATTATAGCGGGATTCGGAGGACAGGGTGTCCTCTCGATGGGAAAGATTTTAGCTTACGCCGGTCTGATGGAAGGCAAGGAGGTCACTTGGATGCCGGCCTACGGTCCAGAGCAGCGCGGCGGTACGGCCAACGTGACCGTCATCGTCAGTGATGATCCGGTCTCCTCGCCGATCCTTTCAAGCTACGACATCGCCATTGTTCTGAACCAGCCTTCGCTGGAGAAGTTCGAGCCGAAGGTCAAGCCGGGCGGGATCATCATCTACGACGGCTACGGAATCAACGAGCCTCCGACAAGGAAGGACATCAAGGTCTATCGCATCGACGCGATGGACGCCGCGGCGGAGATGAACCTGATCAAGACTTTCAATATGATCGTGCTTGGCGGTCTTCTGAAGATCCGTCCGGTTGTGAGGATAGACAGCGTGCTGGCGGCTCTGCGCAAAACTCTGCCGGAGCGTCACCACCATCTTATCCCTCAGAATGAGGAGGCCATCCGCAAGGGAATGGAAATCATCAAGGAAGTTGTTTAGTCTGAATAGATCCCATCCCAATAGCCGAATGCCCTCTGGAATATGACGGTAGCTTCGGCCGGTGTGCATACGCTGACCAGCCCGACTCCACCCTCGACATTGTTCGGGAAGGAGACGGGCTCTGTCATTGATGTGTCTCCATCCAGGTAGTTGTAGATGCTCAGGGCCTTGAGGTAGTGGTACTCGTCTTTCGTGATTCCGCATACAATGGTTTTGAAACTAATTTCCAAGTCAACGCGGTCGTAGTCGGGGCTGACTATCGGGATGTAGGCCGAGGCGAAGTCCTCCACCGTGAATCCGATGTTGAACGACCCGTCAGCGAACATCTTGTCGGAGAACACGTTGAAGGAGTTGACGGAGGCTCCGGCCAGATCAAGTTCCTCCGCTGGAGCGCCATCGTTCAGAATCGGGTCGTTGCCCTTGTCTATCTCAAGGTACTCGAAAGGCTCGGTTCTGACCACTTTTCTGGCCTCTTCGTATTTCGTGGCCTTCACTGAAATGGTTTCTGAGAGAGAGTATCCTGCCTTTATCCTGAAATAGTTGTCCTCTCCGATTATGTCCTTGCCTTTTGCCCTTATCTTGTACTGGTAGGAGTACTGATAACCAGGCTTGACCTGCCGGATGGTGTCTGGTGTGTCAAACTCAGGGGCTTTCGGAACGGTCACCTCCGAGAACGCCTTGTAGGCGCCTCCGTTGGCCTCGGCCTCGATCCTGACGATGTCTCCGGGTTTGAAGTCAGCCTTGAAAGAGAATCTGGTCTGCCTTGCGTCCTTGGCCTTGATGCCATAGACATCTGTGTTCTCGTCTGTCACGAACATCTCGTCATCCCTCTCGTCCAGCTTTCCCTCGGCTGCGAGCTGCCCGTTCACGTAGCATTTGACGGAACCGGAGCTGATCTTCTCTATGCTGACATCCTTGCTGATCGCGAGATAGACAAGGTGCAGAGTGTCCCCGACTGTCATCTGCGAGTTCACCATAAGAAGAGGCTTGATGTCATCCCTGTGGAAATCTATGTCTTTTGTGCAGGCCCCGGCTGTCAAACCCACAACAGCGGCGAGCAAAAGAGTTCTAAAGTCTTTCATTGTCCTAAAAATTATAAGTGTAACTGAATGATGGAATGATAGGAAGAATGGTCACGGACTTCAGTTTCTCCTTCCTTTTGTACAGCCGTGAGTCCGGCTCGGCTTCCTGCTGTGACTTGTAGTACACGAAATTAGGGTTCAGCCTGTTGTAGGCGTTATAGACTCCGAAGTTCCAGACACTCTCACCATGTTTTTTCTTCTTGTGGTAGTTCACTCCGATGTTCAGCCTGTGGCTCGGCGGAAGCCTGTAGTTGTTCCTGTGCGGGGCGTAGTCAACCTGAATGAACGTGCCGTCCGGCATCATCGCCACGGTCTCTCTTTCCGGCACGGTCGTCGTTCCGCCCGTGGCGAAAGTCCAGGTCGCGCTCAGATCCCACTTCTCCCCGAGCTTCTGGTTGACCACAAGCGAGATGTTGTGTCTGCGGTCGTAGCGGTAAGGATAGCGTTCCCCATTGTTGATCAGACCGTTGGAGAAGATTCTGTCGCTTTTCGCAAGCGTGTAGCCCAGCCAGCCGGTTGTCTTTCCCATTGTCTTCTGGATGAAGAACTCGATTCCGTAGGCCCTTCCGTCGCCCATCACGACATTGTCCTCCCAGGACTGTGAACTTGCCATAAATGAGATACCGTCCTTGTACTCCAGCACATTGCGCATATCCTTCCAGTAGCCTTCGACGGAAAACTCCCATCCGGCGAGGCCGTTGTAGTACAGACCCAATGAATATTGATCCGAAGTCACCGGCTTTATGCTCTTGGTGATAGGCACCCAAAGGTCGATAGGCAGCGTGATCTGCGACGAGGACAGCAGATGGACGTACTGCGCCATTCTTGAATATGCCGCCTTGGCGCTCATCCCTTTGCCGAAATCGACTTTCACCGACATCCTCGGCTCCGGAGACCAGTAGGTCCTGCCGCTTGTGCTGAACATCGCCACACGGACTCCAGGGTTGACTGTCAGCCACTCGCCGATTCTGATGTCATCCTCGATGTAGGCGGAGATCTCGTGGCCGAGGCGGTTTTTCTCGTTGCTGTTCGAGTAGGTCGTGTCCGTCACCATCTGCCCGTAGCTGTCCTCCTTCTCGACCGTCGTGTAGGTCTCCGGGATGTAGTTGTGGCTGACATATTCACCGCCGAATTTGATGACGTGACTTGGCGTCGGCGTGTAGTCGAAGTCAATCTTGGCGGTGATGTCCTTTATTCCTGACCCGTAGTCGAACTTGTAGTAATAGTTGGAACCCCCGCTCTTCTCTTTGGACAGGAATCCCATCCTCATCCTGTAGTCTGTGAACGCCACCGTGGCGTTGGAGAAAAGGCGGCCGTTGAAGACGTGGTTCCATCTCGCCGCAGTCAGCAGGTTGCCCCATCTGATGCTGCTCTTGTCATCCATCTCACCCGAGGCCACTCCTGACGACCAATCATCGTTGTCCTTGAAATAGAATATGTCACGGCCGTAGTAGGCGTTCAGGAACAGCCTGTCCTTGTCGCTGAACTTGTGCGTGACCTTGCCGTTGAGGTCGAAGAAATAGTAGTTCGCCGGAACCTTCGCGGCTCTGAACAATCCGTCGAACAGGAATGTGTGCATCCCTCTTGCGCTGATTGAATATGATGTCTTTCCTTTGAAGACAGGCCCCTCCAGATGGAACTTGTCGCTCAGCACGCCGACGCCCACTGTCCCGTGCGTCTCCTGAAGGTTGCCGTCGTTTGTCCTCACGTCGATGATGCTTGATGTCCTGCCGCCATATCTGGCCGGGAACGAGCCTTTGTAGAGGGTGACTTTCTTCACGGCCTCAGGCTGGAAGATCGAGAACAGTCCCAACAGATGCTCGGCGTTGTAGAGCGAGATCCCGTCTAAAAGGAGCAGGTTCTCGTCCGGACCGCCTCCTCGCACATAGATTCCGGAGAAGCCTTCCGCACCGCTCTGCACGCCAGGCATCAGCTGGATCGTCTTCAGGACATCCGCCTCGCCGAACAGGACGGGTGTGTTCTTTATCATATTCATAGGAATCTCGATCGCGCTCATTTTTGTTGAGGCGATCCCCGACTCGCGGCTTGCGGAGACGACTGCCTCCTTGATTGTGGTGTTCGCCTTCAGGGCGATGTTGACGGTCGTGTCGCGCCTGAGGTCCAAAGTCAGAGTGATGTCGTCGTAGCCCACGTAGGAATATTCAAGCGTCACCTGTCTGCCCTGAGGGATCGTCAGTGTGTAGAATCCATAGTTGTTGGTGACGGTTCCGGTGGCTCCGGACAGCACTCCGGCCCCGATCAGAGTCTCCCCGGACGAGATGTCGGTGATGTGTCCGCTGACTGTGACGCTTGTCTTGTTGTTCTGCGCTGTCATCGCCCGCGATGGGACGATTGTCATAATGAGCAGTATGACGGTTTTGATCAGTTGATTGTAATGGTTCATTATGTTATTGTTCTCTTTTGGCTTGTTGTCGTCTGACGTCCGCCGGTCAGTTTTACTAAATCCTGAATCATCCGAACCTTGCGTAAGGGACGGGTCGATTCTTTCAGGAACACAAAGTTGGCTGATTTTTTTTATTATACGGTGTGTTGAGGGGTGGTTTTTTCTTAAATTTGCCCTATGCAAAGAAAATATCTTACAATTCTTTTTGTTTTTTTAGCTTCCGCTCTTTCCCTCCTTCCGTCGGGGTGTAGAAGAAACGCACTTGTGGAGGATTCGGAAACGGTTGAGGATGTGAAGGATACGCTTCCTCCATTGGGCTTCTGGCCGGACTCTCTCGACTTGGCTGAGGACAAGGTCAGGAACGGCGAGACGTTCACGGGTCTTATGAACCGGCTGGGGCTGTCTATGAATGACGCGATGAAGATGGCGCAGGCCTGCGACACCGTCTTTGATGTCAGGAAGATGCGGGCCGGCAACAAGGTCCAGGCCTACTACCAGTTCGACACCACCGGGACAGGCAGCACGGAGGGACCGGCGCTGAAGTACGTGGTCTATGAGAGCAACAAGATCGACAGGGTCATCTTCCGTACGACCGATCCTTTCGATGTCTGGAAATGGTCCAAGCCTGTCGAGAGCAGCCGTGAGTTCGCCGATGTGACGATCCGCTCGTCTCTCTGGAATGATATGCTCGCCTCCGGCAAGTCCCCTCAGCTGATCGTGCCTCTGTCGGAGATCTACGCCTGGTCGGTTGATTTCTTCGGGCTTCAGGCCGGAGACCGTTTCAGGGTTCTGTACGAGCAGAGGGCCTGCGAAGGAGAGGTCATCGCCGTTGACACGATCTATTATGCTGAATTCATCCGGGACGGGAAAACGATTCCGGCCATTATGTACGATCAGGGGGACGGTGGCAACCTTTACTGGAACGACAAGGGTGAGAGTCTGAGGAAGGCTTTCCTCAAGGCCCCGCTCAAATTCACGAGGATCAGCTCCGGCTTCTCCTACAGCAGGAAGCATCCGGTGACCGGCCGTGTGAGACCTCACACAGCCGTCGATTACGCAGCTCCCGTCGGAACTCCGGTGATGACCATCGGTGACGGAACGGTTGTGAGCGCCGGGTGGACGAACGGCGGCGGGAACACGGTCAAAGTCCGCCACAATTCCGTCTATACCACGAGTTATATGCATCTCTCCCGCTACGGGGCCGGAATCAAGGCCGGTGTCAGGGTGCGTCAGGGAGATGTGATCGGCTATGTTGGCTCGACCGGTCTTTCCACCGGCCCGCACCTTGACTTCCGTGTCTGGAAAAACGGCTCGGCGGTCAATCCGCTCAAACTTGACTCTCCGCCGTCCGAACCAATCAAGCCGGAGAACAAGGCCGCCCTGGACTCTGTTTACAACCATTTCAGGCAGTTGGTTGACACATTGAACATTAATAATTCTCTATGATGATGAACCTCAAAAGACTCTTTATTGTTTCGGCTCTGGCCGCATCGGCGGCTCTGCTTTCCGGCTGTGGCCAGGGGAAGGACTCATCTTCTTCGATTTCTGCGGCCATACGCGCGGACGCTTCGATCGAGTCACGGATTGACAGCGTGCTTGGGAAGATGTCGTTGACCGAGAAGATCGGCCAGATGATGCAGTTGACATCCTCGACAGTGACAAAGGACGGCGGCTCCGCTCTGGATTCCGCCAAACTTCGCAAGGTGATAGGGGAGATGAAGGTCGGATCTATCCTGAACACATTCGGTGACGCTTCCAGGCCGCATTTGGAAATGGCTGGATTTGTGGCTGAGATCCAGAGGGTCTCAATGGAGGAGATCGGCATCCCCTGCGTCTATGGCCTGGATATGATCCACGGAGCGAGCTACCTGTCAGATGGAACGTTGTTCCCTCAGGAAATCAACCTCGGGGCCACATTCAATCGTGAATATGCCGCCGCTATGGGAGAGGCCATCGCCTACGAGACAAGGGCCGCGATGGTTCCTTGGGTCTTCTCTCCTGTGATGGATCTGGGACGAAATCCTGTGTGGCCGCGTCAGTGGGAGAGTTTCGGAGAGGATTCCTACCTGAACGCCGAGATGGCTGTGGCCGAGACAAAGGCGCTCCAAGGGGATGATCCGAACCACATTGACACCGAACACGTCGCCGTCAGCCTGAAGCATTTCCTTGCCTACGGCATTCCGGTCTCCGGCAAGGACAGGACTCCTGCCATCGTCGCCGGGAATGATCTGAAGGAAAAGTTCTTCCGTCCTTTCAAGGACTGCATTGAGGCCGGGGCATTGACCCTTATGGTGAATTCGGCCTCGATAAACGGTGTCCCTACACACGCCAACAGGGAACTCTTGACCGGTTGGGTCAAGGACGGCCTCGGCTGGGATGGTCTGATTGTGACCGACTGGGCTGACATAAACAATCTTTTCGAAAGGGATCACGTCGCCAAGGACAGGAAGGAGGCTCTTGCGATGGGCGTGAACGCCGGAATCGACATCATAATGGAGCCTACCGATCCGGATTGCTGCAATGACCTCAAGGAGGTTGTGGAGGCCGGTCTCATCCCGATGTCAAGGATAGACGACGCTGTGAGGAGAGTTCTCCGCCTGAAGTTCCGCCTTGGGCTTTTCGACAACCCTGTCTGGGATGTCTCCGGCTATGACAGGTTCGGCGGGCAGGAATTCCGCGACGCGTCCTACGCCGCTGCCGTCGAGTCTGAGGTCCTTCTGAAAAACGAAGGCAATATCCTGCCTCTTGAATATGGCCGCAGAATTCTCGTGACCGGCCCTAACGCCAACTCGATGAGGGCGTTGAACGGAGGCTGGTCCTACACTTGGCAAGGTGACGCAGACAGGTTCGCCGACGACTGCAACACCATCTACGAGGCCTTGGCTCAGAAGTTCGGAGAGGGGAATGTCGTGCTGGAGCAGGGCGTGACTTATGACGAGACGAACCGTTCGGCGGCCGGGGCGTGGCAGAGAGAGAACGCCACACGGATTTCCGAGGCGGTCGCCGCTGCCTCAAGGGTTGATGTCATCGTCGCCTGTGTCGGTGAGAACAGCTATTGCGAGACCCCCGGCAACATCGACGATCTCAATCTGTCCGCCAATCAGAAGAATCTGGTGAAGGCGTTGTCCAAGACCGGCAAACCGATAATCCTTGTGCTGAATGAGGGTCGTCCGAGAGTCTTGGGCGACATAGAGCCTCTCGTCAAGGCCGTGGTAGATGTTATGCTTCCCGGCAATTACGGGGGTGACGCTCTTGCCGCCCTGCTGTCCGGCGAGGAGAATTTCAGCGGAAAACTTCCCTTCACCTATCCTAAGCACGTCAACTCCCTCCACACCTACGACTACAAGGTCAGCGAGAGCCGCGAGACAATGGCCGGTGAATATAACTATGACGCGGTTATGGATGTCCAGTGGCCTTTCGGCTTCGGACTCAGCTACACCGCTTTTGAATATTCAGAATTCAAGTGCGTCAGTGGCTCTGACTTCGCCGCCGGGGATGACCTTCGGTTCGAGGTTACTGTCAGGAATGTCGGCTCGCACAACGGCAAGGAGGCTGTGCTGTTGTATTCAAGTGACATTGTGGCCAGTCTGATTCCTGATGTGAGGCGGCTGCGTGAGTTCATCAAGGTTGAGTTGGCTCCGGGTGAGAGCAAGGTTGTCTCGCTCACTGTTCCGGCAAGGGAACTCGCTTTTGTGGGGACTGACGGGAAGTGGCGGCTGGAGGCCGGGGATTTCCGGATGAGCTGCGGAGGGCAGTCTTTGATGATCCGCTGCAAGGAGACGGCTGTCTGGGAGTGATGTCGCTTCGGCAGGTATTGTGTCGCACTTCGGCAAGCTCAGTGACCACACTTCGTCAGGTATTGTGTCGCACTTCGGCAGGCTCAGTGACCACACTGGCCGGTCGCTGAGCCTGTCGAAGCGCCGCTAACGATCCTCCGAGATATCCACCAGCGAAGTGGTGTCCCAGTTGAAGACATATTTCCTGTCACCTATAGGGAGCGTGATCTCGATCGAGTCCGCCCCCTTTTTCAATTTGGCGTAGGCGTGTCCCTCGATGGCGTTGTCCGGCGCTATCGTGTAGTCTGTCAGGTAGCCGATGCAGTTGCGCTCGATTCTGGCCATATCCTCGGCCTCCTTGTCGGCCATCATCATCGTAGTGATGTAGCCTGCCTCCTCGATCGCCGTCGCTCCGATGTCCTTGAGGAGGTACTCTCCGAACGAGTCGTTGTCGTTCGGGTCGCCCCTTACGATCGTCGCCAGAATCAAAGTCGTGCAGATGGTGACAATCCCCAGACCTATCGTCTTGGCTGTCCTTCGGGCGTCGATCCTGTTGAGGTACTTGTTCTTGCTGAAGAGCTTCACAGGGCCGAGCCTTGACGCGACGGTGGTGTTGCGGAAATCGAACCTTACAGGCTCGTCCGTGTTGTTCTGCAAGTAAAGGTCAATGCGGTAGTACTCCCCGTAATGTTTTAGGTAGCGGACATTCATCAGAACATCCAGTCCGTTGACAGAGAAGACTTTCCAAGCGTTCCCGTCACGATCCATCCGTGTCACCGCCCCGCGTACCGGAGAACGGTCAGGAACTCTCACGACCTTGAGTCCGGGAGCGTCCTCGCTGAACAGAGGCTGGAATGTGAGCGTGTCCTTTGACTCGATTCTTGGGATTGTGTCAAGCACCTTCTCCTGAGCCGTTGCCGTCACGGTCAGAATGAAAAACATCACGAAGGTCAGAAGGGCTGACTGAAATTGACGAGGTCTCATCATTACAAAGTTTGGTCTTCGGCGTGGCGGAGCAGCAAAATCCGTGCTTGTTATGGATTTATTTGCTATTTTTGTAAATGAAAGACTTTCTTCGGCCTCTTTCCCGAAGACAACAAGAAACCGCAATGAGAATATTCAAAAGGATCGTTTTGACGTTCGCCGCCCTTTTGGTGGCGTCCGCTCCGTCGTGGGCCGTGTTCAACGAGAAGAATCTTACCCAGACACTTCAGGTGCTGCGCTACGAGCTGTGCAAGGCCTATCTTGAGATGGAACGCAACCAGATGTCGTTCGAGTCGCAGGATGACCGCCAGCACGAGGATCTTGTCCAGCTCATCAAAAGCTGCAACGAGCTCTCCCTGATGCTGTACTCACAGAAGCAGGACTTCACGTTCGACCTCACCTATGCCTTGCAGAGAGTTACGGATCAGTACCACAACTTCACGCAGAGCCGAATGCCGTACGACAACATCATCTCCTATCTTGATGTTGAGATCGACAGGTACGACCGGCTCGTGATGGCGCTCAAGGTGCTTCCGCCGGAGCTTGTGGAACTTCCGGACAGCCTTGGCCCGTCGCTGCTGGATTCGCTGGCCGCCACATTGCAGAGTCACGTCCTTCCGAATGACTCCTATTCAGAGGCACATTCGGAGGATCCGGAACACGCCGGACACAGGCATTTCGGACTCTTTGTCGAGGAGGAGGATCACGACCACGACTCGTTCTCGCTTGACAGCCTCTCGCAGGTCGCCCGTGACAGCTGCCTTTTCTATTCGACCCGCCTGCTGAAGATGTTCACGGATCTCCGCGACCATCTTATCGAGGACAACGAGTACTACGAGACCACGGACAAGCGTCTGAAGGAGGCGTATGACTATGCCCAGGGACGCTACAAGATGGTCCAGAAGAAGATATTCATTGACGGGCAGGACAACTATTGGACGATTCTGAGCAATCTGAAGTCCTACGCCCAAAGGGCGGCCAAGGATTTCAACGACAAGTATGGCCGGGCGTATTTCACTGATGTCAGGAGCGAGTGGCGCGGGCCGATGGTGATCGGTTTCTCGTTTATGGTGCTGATTTATCTGGCGATAGCCACGCTGCTGAGTATGCTGATCGTGAAGATGCTGATGCGCCGGGTGAAGTTCTTCAGGACGGAATGGTTCCAGAAGAGAGAGGCCGCCATATTTATGCTTGGAGCCGCGATCCTGTTCGTGCTGGTCATCGCCGTGGCAAGGAACCTTTCATCGACATCGCATTTCTTCACGATGGCGGCCGGGCTGCTGATCGAGTTCGCCCTGCTGCTGATCGCCGTGCTGACCTCTCTGCTTATTCGCCACAACAGCAAGCAGATCAACTATGGAATGCGGATCTACACCCCGATAATGTTGATGGGATTGCTGGTCATAACCTTCAGGATCATATTCATTCCCAACAGTCTGATCGCTTTGGTCTTCCCTCCGCTTTTGGTGGTGTTCGGCTTCTGGCAGTGGGCTTCCATCCACCGCAACGGCCCGAAGGTTCCCAAGAGTGACAATTCCTACGCTGTCGTGTCGTTTGTCATCACTGTCGTGACCTTGGTCATCTCGTTGGTCGGGTACAGCCTGCTGGGACTTCAGGTCTATATCTGGTGGATTTTCCAACTGACGGTGCTTCAGCTGATTGTGGCCTGCGACGACCTGCTTAGAAAGTACCGGCACAAGAGGGTGGATGTCCTCGTGCGGGCCTATCGGATCAAGCACCGCAACGATGTCGGCAAGGACAAAGGCTCGTTTATCCTCGTCACCTGGCTTTACGATCTTGTCGAGATGGTCTGCATCCCAGTGCTTTACCTTCTTTCGATTCCGTTCTGCCTCTATCTCGCCTCCGAGGTGTTCGACCTTACCGAGATTTGTATGGATATGTTCTTCTACCCGTTCTTCAACTACGAGTACCTGCATCTGTCTGTCTCCAAGATAGTTCTGGCCGTCGGACTGTTCTATGTCTTCAAATATGTCTGCTATGTGGCAAGGTCTCTCTACAGGATCTACAAACTGAGGAAGGCTTTGGGGCAGACCGGAGGAATGGTTCGGGAAACCGATCTGAACCTCACCTTGGCCAACAACGTCATCGGAATCCTCGTCTGGGGCACTTATTTCATCCTGACGATCTCGTTGCTGAACATTCCGACCAAATCGCTGTCCGTGATTACCGCCGGACTCGCCGCCGGTCTTGGTTTCGCTATGAAGGACATCCTTAATAATTTCTTCTATGGAGTCCAGCTGATGTCCGGCCGTCTTCGTGTAGGTGACTACATCGAGTGCGACGGAGTCCGCGGAAAAGTCGAGAACATCACTTACCAAAGCACTCAGATCGAGGCGATTGACGGCAGCATAATGGCCATTCCGAACAGTTCACTGTTCGCCAAGAACTTCAAGAACCTGACCCGTAACCATTCCTACGAGTTCCTCGGCCTTCCTGTCGGAGTGGCTTACGGAACAGACGTGGAGACCGCAAGGCAGGTGATTCTCAAGGCTCTCGCGCCTCTGTGTCGTCCGGATGGCTTCGGCCGCCCTGTGATTGAGGAGAAGTACGGAATCCAGGTGGTGCTTGGCGGTTTCGGCGACAGCAGCGTCGATCTTGTGGTCAAGCAGTACGTCCTTGTGGAGCAGCGGACAGGTTACATCGCCGCCGCCAATGAACGAATATACAATGCCTTGAATGCGAGCGGAATAGAGATTCCGTTCCCTCAGCGCGACATCAACATCCGTCAGATTCCGACCTCTGCGGCAAACGGCGAAAAGTAATTTATGAATATGATAAACTTGGCTATTTTCGTGTCGGGTGGCGGCACGAACTGTGAGAACATCATCAAGTACTTCAAAGGTTCTGACAAGGTGCGTGTCGCTCTTGTCGTGGCCAACAAGGCGGGAATCCCGGCGTTGGAGAAGGCGGAGAGGCTCGGCGTCCCTACCCGTGTTCTGCCGAAGGCCGAACTGAACTGCGAGGATGTCCTGCTGCCGCTGATGAATGAATATTCCATTGACTTCATCGTGCTTGCAGGCTTCCTGCTCGTCATACCTGACTTCCTGATCCGTGAGTATGACCACCGGATGATCAACCTTCATCCGGCTCTCCTTCCGAAATTCGGCGGAATGGGGATGTACGGTCATCACGTCCACGAGGCCGTCAAGTCGGCTGGAGAGACCGAGACTGGTATGACCGTCCATTGGGTCAGCGGCAAGGTCGATGGAGGCGAGATCATCGCCCAGTTCCGCACCCCTGTCACTCCTGATGACACCCCCGATGACATCGCCGCCAAGGAACACGTCCTTGAGATGGAGCATTTCCCGCAAGTCATCGAGGATGTCCTTCGCAAGACCTTCATTTAGTGTCTTTCAGCGATATTTTCGTATCTTTGCGAAAATAGGTTTCGCAAAGAATGAGCATCTTTGCCGCCGGTTGAACATTAAAGCTGAACACTGATGCCGTCAAACAAAAACGCCATTATCCGTTATAAGTATCTTGACGAGATGCTTTCGGACTGGAATCACTACTATACCCGTGCCGACCTTTGCGAGAAGTGCAACGAGATGCTTCGCAGGGACGGGTATTCCGAGGTGAGCAAAAGAACCATCGAACTTGACATCGTTGACCTTTCGATGTCTCCTTTCTATATGGACATCGAGAGTCTCGTGATCAACGGAAAGCGGATTGTCCGGTACAAGGATCCGACCCGGTCCGTGTTCTCAAAAAAGATCTCCGATGATGAGAAACACCTTTTGGCTGAAGTCCTGAACACCTTGGGACAGTTCTCCGGCCTCGACAATTTCGGATGGCTTGAGGGATTGCGTACGATGCTGTCCGAGGAGAAGTCTTCGGTGGGGGAGGATGCCGACGATTCGAGGAAGATCATTTCCTTCAGCAGCAACCCTTATCTGAAGAACCAGAACCTGTTGGGCGGTTTGTTCACGGCCATTTCCAACAAGATTGTGGTCTCTGTCAACTACAGGAAGTTCAAGGCCGGAGCGCCATCTACCTTCATCGTTTACCCTTACCTTCTGAAACAGTACAACGATCGCTGGCATCTGATCTGCGGCTCCTCCAAAGGCCGTTGGTACCAGCGCGATTCCGACTTCATTATGAATCTGCCTCTTGACAGGATCGAGTCCTACACCCTGCGTAAGGATATTCCTTATAAGGAATGCCCTGTGAATCTGGAGGATCGTTTTGACGACATTGTCGGCGTGACATACTACGAGGACCGTAAGTTGGAGAGGATTCTTTTCGCCATATCAAATAGGTCTGTGGATTACATCAGGACCAAGCCCCTGCACCCCTCCCAGACGGAGCTGACCGCCGAGGAGCAGTCTGAGATGCACAAAAGGTATCCTAGGCTTGAGCGCTTCGTGTTCTTTACCATCGACTGCATCCAGAACTATGAGCTGGTCTCCCTGCTTCACGGTTTCGGCCGCAACCTTGTAGTCCTTTCCCCCGAACATCTAAAGGCTGAGATAAAGGAAGAACTGATCTCCCAGCTGAGTAATTACACCGACTGATTGTCTCCAGCCCCCGTTCCTCGCCCCTTGGAGGACTTTTGTCGTGGCGGATAACGCGTTGATTATCATCCAAAAGAGTCTTGTCCTGGTCTGGAATTCGGCATCAGGACAAGGTTTAAGACGTTCATTCTGCGTGACTTAAGTGCCACGAGATTGTGGAAGGCCCTATGGCAGATGATGAGGTTTGGGATTATGTCGAGGATTTCTTGGCGGGGCGTATAAGCCGAGAGGCTTTCTGGGTGTTGGCGAGGTTTAAGCATCCGACGCACCAGATACTCTTTTGCACTGACCGTGCGCTCAAGACTATCAAATTCATATCTTCGTATCAGTTATGAGCAACAAGTACTTCCCGGATGAGCAGATAACTTTCAACGATCTGTATTTTGTCTGCTATATGATTGAGCGGGTGGCGAGGAAAACCCATCGCCGCAATCGTTACGTTGTCGAACGGCTTGGGGAGGATGGACTTGTACACGAACTCTCTGTGGCGGAGACCAGCCATTGCCTTAATCCAGAGCAGGTTGAGGATGAGTGGATAGGCACTTACGGCTTACAGCAAGGCGACTTTGACGTGACGAAGGTTGACCCTCGTTTTACTGACAAAGTGCCTTCGCCTACCCAGATGGGCAAGGTCTATGCCCGGCTGGTCAGTTCTTTGGATGCTGCCGGTAATCTGCCGGAAACGATGATGGCTGTTTATTCGTCGCCGGTCTGCGACACGATTGACGACTACAACACAGGTGCTTACTATGAGCCAAGTTACGTCCAGACAAGGGCTTTTCTGAATGGCGGCTTCTGATCCCTTCAGATATGAGCCCCGCTTGGGGCTTTTACAATAGCGAGTTGTGAGCCGACATATTCTGACTTTGGCTTTCCCCCTGCAAGCTGGTTGGGCAGTATAGCTCGACCAGTTTTTGTCATAACTGTTCCGATAGCCGTCGCGGTCCGTCATTATCCGTTATGACCCTGACAAGAGCGATAGGCGGTGGAATATGCTGCTGTCGTGGCTACTTGCCGGGCAGGAGGGCGGAGCCGGAGAGGGCGGTGTAGAGGGGGGACTGATAGGTGTCGCCGATCGGGATGCGGTCGGCGGAGATCAGGATGTGGTTGCGCTCGATGGCTTCGATCTTGTCGAGGCGGACTATGAAGGATTTGTGGACTCTGACGAAATCCTTCGCGGGGAGGGTGTCCTCGAGGGTTTTTAGGCGCATCAGGGATAGGATCGGGGCGGAGTCGTCTGACAGGTGGATCTTCACGTAGTCTTTCAGGCCCTCGATGTAGGTGATCTTGTCGAGATCTATCTGCTGGAGGCGGTACTCGGTCTTGACGAAAATGCTTTTGGGGGCGTTGGCGGAGGCATTCGCTACGGGTGTCGGGCCTGTTTCGCCGGTCGCTGAGCTGGTCGCTGAGCTTGTCGAAGCGCCCGGAGCGGATGTCTTAAATGGCAGAGTCGCTTCGACAGGTTCAGCGACCGACGAAACAGGTTCAGCGACCGTAGTGGCCACCTGGCCGTCAACGAGGTCGATATATTCCTTGGCCTTTAGGGCGGCGGAGAGGAAGTCGTTGTAGGAGATCGGCTTGAGGAGGTAGTCAAGGGCGCGGACGCGGAAACCCTCGACGGCATATTCACTGAAAGCGGTGGTGAATATGATCCTGGTCCTTTCGGGCAGCATCCTCGACAGCTCCATCCCGCTCAGGTTCGGCATCTGGATGTCGCAGAAGAGCAAATCCACCGGAGTGTCCTGAAGAAATGAATATGCCGCCGTCCCGCTCGTGAAACTCCCTTTGAGCGAGAGGAACGGAGTCTTGGTGACGTAGGATTCCATCAGCCTTACCGCCAGCGGCTCGTCATCCACTATGATGCAACTTATCTCTTTCATCATTTCCCGGTCTTGATTCTAAGCAGGGAACGATAGACACTCTGAACCCTGCCATATTCAAAGGAATACGCTCCCGGGTAGAGCAGGTCGAGCCTGCGTTTGAGGTTGGTGATCCCTATGCCGGAGCCGCTTCTGTCGGTGTCGTCCTTCGGGAAGCAGCTGTTCTCGACGAGGCATTCGACATATTCACCGTCCTCGCTGAGGGTGATTCTGATGAAGGATTCCGCCGTGTCGCTGACTCCGTGCTTGAAGGCGTTCTCGACGAGCGGGATGAACAGAAGGGGAGCGATCTGTCTGCCGGACGGGGTTTCCGGCAAGGTGACGCTCAGCCTCACGTTCGAGGTCAGGCGCGCGCCCATCAGTTTGACATATTCATTGAGAAACTCGCTCTCCTTAGAGAGGGGAACCGTGTCTTTCTGGCTCTCGTAGAGGACGTAGCGCAGCATCCCGCTGAGGTCGTGGACGGCCTCCTGGGCCTCCTGAGGGTCGATCTGGATCAGCGAGTAGATGTTGTTCAGGGTGTTGAAGAGGAAGTGGGGGTTGACCTGGCTTTTCAGGTTCGCCAGCTCCGCCTCCGCCTGCGCCTTCTCTATCTCTTTTCGCTGCGCCTCGTTGTTGTACCATTCTGTGGTCATCCTCACGGCCACGGCTATGCCGACAATGGCGACGTAGATCACCGTGTTGCGGATCGAGAAACTGATCGTGTCGATCAAAGGGCGAGGCGGGGGAGTGCTGCCGGCGGCGACGAAGTACTTGAAGAAGAGGCGCACGCCCATACTCATCGCCACTATCAGGATGGCGTTCCAAAGGATGAACGATCCGAATTTGCGGTTGGAGAGATAGCGCTTGATCAGAAAGAGGTAGTTCGTGTAGAAGACGATGACAAAGGAGATTGTCACCGGGATGAAGCGGGAGTAGTTAAGCCCTCCGTGCAACGGCCTTCCGGGCTGTGGCGAGAAGAACGGCATCGCTAAGATCACCGCCCAGATCGCGGCGTGAATCAGCCAACCTGTGTTTTTTCTCATCATTCCTTATTGTGTTTCCTTGTGGAGAGTCTTGTTTATTTTGGTGTAGGGGGCTTTTATTCTTGCAACGCCTTGTGGAAGAACTCTTTGCGCTGGGCGGGAGAGATCAGATGACGCGAGACCCGGTAGGAGTCAGAGATGTCTCCGGCCAGATTGCAGACGTTCAGTCCGCCGATTTCGGAAAGGTAGAGGCAGCTGTATTTCGCCTCCTGATCTTCCTGAAGTTCCATCGTGTAGCGCACTATGTCCAGCACCTCCATCTCGCTCAGGCTGTCCTTGCAGAAAACATACAGGTCAAGGGTCTTGAACGCTCCGTAGAACCCGTCTCCGGCCTTGCGGACCTTGCTCTCCAGGATTCTGCGCATAGGGAGCGCCAGAGACCAGTAGTCGTACTCCTTTGTGCCGACGTAGCGTCCGCCTTGCAGGCCGTAGCCGTAGCCGGACGAGAGGATCGTGTCGTAGTCATCCCGCTCTTCCGGAACGGGAGTCACTCCTGCCATCTCCTTGAGCATCGACTGTGCGGCCTCCTTGCTCTCCGGCATAGCCCTTGTCACCTCGATCCCGAGCGAGACCCCGTCCGGACTTTGCAGGTCCGGCCTGTCCTTGTTCACAAGCCGCGAGAAACCGTTGTCCAGAAGACTCTCCAACGAGATCTTCGCATACCTTTCGAAAAAGCAAGTGTCGAACTGGCTCATATCTTTCCTCCGTTAACGTCCTCCAAATATCGCCATTTCCCGCAAGAATCGCAAACCCTCAAATCCCCGCTTCCTGCATCTTTTTCAGGAGATACTCCCGCATCTGTTCCTCCGTGACATCGTAGGTTGGATTCAGTTGCTTGAAATTGGTGTCTTTGCTGAATTGCCCGGAGAGGAGCATCGTCACAATGTTCTTTCGTTTGAGCTTGAATTGCGAGTACTTTATCGCGGAGTCAATTGATTTATTCGTGCCATTTCCTGCTTGTGCAGAAAGCGCTGAGGATTCTTGATGTTGAAATAGTACTGCGCTATCATCATATTCAAAGGATGAAGGTACTCTCCCTGACAGGCCATTCTTTCAGTCCAGACCTTTCTGATGTAGTTTTGAGGGAACATCTCGAACAGCTGGGAAATCTCCGCCATATCCAGATGGATGAATGTTTTCTCAATCAGGTCCTCATCCGAAATCGATTCCTCAGTGACATCGCAATAAGACCAGAAAGCTTTCATCTTCAGAAGTTTGCCGCAGATGCTGTGCCGCAATGCCTTGATGTGCTCCTGAATCCTGTCATTGTCCTGCATCTCGACCAGAGTGCCTTGCCTTAGTGAAAAGAAGGATTCTAACCTAAGAGCTTGTGACAGCGTGAGGTATCTTTTCCCGGATGTGATGTAGTTGAGCGACTGGCGTGACAACCGGGTGCCTCTGGCCACATCCGACTGCGTCAATCCATTCTTTTCAGAAAGACTTAATATGTATTTTCCCGTTGTCATAGTTGTCAACAAATATGTTGACAAAATTTGACATTTCCAAATTATCTTGCCCTTGAATGCTGACACACCGTCCTTTTTCCTCCATCGCTCCTACTGTGTGATGTTGCGTGGCTTCAGTGGCATTTTGTTTTTGGTAATCTCTTGAATGACAGTTTATTCCGTGTCCGTGCCATTCCGTTTGCCCCGGCAGAAAGTTCTAAGTGACTTATAGTTAGAAAGAAACGAATCGCATTCGAATGTCCAATTCTCGGAGGGATGTCCGTTAGGCAGGAACGATCTCGTCGCCTTCACTTCAGAATTGCACGGGGTTTGTTTGTTAATTTATTGACAATGAATAAATTACTTTTAGCGAATGCCAGTCTGGCAGCAAATCTGTCGGCGGAAATGAGCGTTTGCGGCTCTTTGTGGCTACGGAATTGCAGCGGAGCGTGCGTTAGAGGTGTCTGGATAACTGGGTGGAGTGCAAATCCGTGCGTTGTTTTTGCTCACGAAGCTCTCACGGCAGCACCTTCGTGCGCACCTGTATCGCTTTTGCTCACGAAACCACTCACGATAGCCCCTCCGTGCGCGTCAGGTGTCTTTTTGCTCACAAAGACAGTCAGAAAGCCGGCTTCGTGAACGAATAGCCCTTTCCATTCGCACCGAAGTAGGCCACGTACGTGCTATCGGCCAGTTAAAGAGCGCTGGCGATGACCTTGTGCCAAAAAAACAGCTGTACCCAGCGGAAGGATGGCATACACAGATGACCCGGACCAGCCTGCCGCTTGACAGACAGTAATAGCCATTATTGATCTTCTGCTCATCTACTTTAAGCGGCTCATCTTCTGTCCATCTCTCCCACGGCTCAAAGAAAACTGAGTCCATAATCTTGAATATTAACTTGCTACCTGATCGTCAATCTCCGACTCCGAAAGGTCCTTTTCGGCTTTTTCAACTCGCTTGTCGTTTCTTTCTTTTATTTGATGCTGATGTTAGCTCTTCGATTCTCCTCCCTTGTTTTAAGTCCGAGAGTCCCATATTTCGATTTGCCGTATCCAGTAATCTGAATCTTGTCAGAAGGGACACCATACTTGATCAATTGTTCTTTTACTGATTCTGCTCTTTTTTGAGACAATGTGTTGTTAAACTCTTCGCTTCCTAAATCACAAGTATAGCCATCGACCGAAATGCTGGACGTTTTGTCTGTACTGCAGAATACTCTTGCATATTCTTCTAACAATGCTGTCGCCGCTGTTGATATTTCAGAGGAGTTCAATGAGAACATAACAGCTACATTTGGGATTTGTATTGATGTGTCATTTCCAGTCAGGGATGCGATTGTCGATGATATTTTCTCTTTGAAGAGAGTAATGTTATCGATTGCATCGGCAATTGTTGTAGGAGCGCTTATGGCTGATGATTTAGAGATGTCAAAAGGTTGAACTTCAGCGCTTTCAATTTCTATGTCGTCATTAATGGCTCCTACGCCTTCATAAGATTTAACCTTTTTAGCACTAAAGGCGATGCCTATAGCCGCAGCGATTGCAAGAACAGCGCCTATTAAAGCGCAGAAGGCTCTTTTCTTTCTTTTTTTTGCACACGAGGTACAGATTATCCCTTTTTTCAGCGTCTTTCCCTCTCCTTGAGCAATTGGAGCTCCGCATTTGATACATTTTTGAGTTTGTTCTGGCATAGTTATAATTATTTGAAAAATGTTTTCTTAAATATAGCGCATTTTGTTTTACATTCCTCGAATCCTAAACCCTGCATTGCTGCATTTGATACTGTTTTTTGAAATGAACCTGAAGCAAACAAAGCTGTCTTCAGTTCTTTAATACGGAACAGCGGGAATGGAGCGGTATCTTTGTTGAACACAAATTCCTTTATCCATTTGATGCTACCATCCTTGAACCTATCGACACTTGACTTTGAGAGATTGAGAATGCCTTCAATTGTATTGCATACGTTAATGACATACCAATTCTCTCCATCAACATCAATGGGTAGAAATTCTGTGTTATCTACGAAAATGTGTTTGACTATATCCTTTCCTTTTTCGTCGATGACTAATATTGAGCCGAGATATAGAAAAACATTCCTTCTTTCGTCTCCATCGTCTGTGTCCCAATGAAATTTAATCGTTTTCCAGCTTTGCGACAATTCTTTACCATACGCATCATTAAGAATATCTGCGTCGGTTTTGTTGTCAGGGACGATATTTCTATATTGTCCGAATGTATTCTTTACCAAGTATATGCTCATATCAGTACATAGATTTTCTTGTAACAGTTCTAAATGCCGTATTGACTTTGTGTTCTACAAGTAGCTGTAGATTACCTTTGTATAATTCGGATTTAATGTCGTCCATTACTTCTAAACATTGTTCGGGAGTGACAGCTTGTTTTAACCTATTCAGAACGTATTCGTCATAGTTATTGACGTGCTTGCCGTGGAGTGTACCCTTCATAATACTCTTGGGGTCAACTGGCAATAAAACAGCATTTCTGGGATCATTTATATCTATTTTGAATTTTTTCAATATACTTCGACATTCCTCAGCAGCCGCATTACTTTTGTTACCCGCTATTGCGTGATGCCATTGAGCTCTTCTCTTCCCCAAGAGTCGGCGTTCAATATTATACCTTCTGCGCGTTTTGTCTGACATAAACTTAAGGGCATTCTCGCCGAGAGTTTTTCCGTCCCCTACGGCATTGGGATTGTACTCGGGAACCTTTACATCGGGATTGTTCTTAATTATCTTTTTTACTTGTTTATTCGTTACATATTGATAACTTGCTTTGCTGGTTATTCGATAGTACTTTTGAGCGATTTTGGTTTTTTCTAAAGCAAGAACAAATTTCTTTTCCTTATCCTTTACTATGGAAATGACCTTCGCAATTGCTTTCCTTTTAGATAGTCGCTCCTTAAGAACTGCCTTTTTAAGCGGCCAGTAGTTTATATCGAGGTT